>CAZVMY010000146.1:0-7038 GCA_964628955.1 uncultured Methylocystis sp. | reverse complement strand
CCGAGCGCGACCGCGCGCACGTCGTCCCACAACATCGTCGTGGTCTGGCCGGCCTACCCCAGCGCAGCAGCGCCTCGAAACCCGCGATGGTGCGGTCCTCGAGCCGCACGATCGGCTGGAAATAGACCTTCATCTCGCCGCGCTCGACCGCGCGCCGCAGGTCCGTCTCGATCGCCAGCCGATCCGGTCGCATGCTTCGCATGGAAGACCTGAACAGCTCGATGCGGTCGCCGCCGAGGCGCTTGGCATGGCTGACCGCGATCTCGGCGTTCTTCAGGATGTCGTCGCGGGTCGACTGGTCGTCGGGATCGAACAGCGCGATGCCGACCGCACCGGTGATGACGATCTCCCGCTCGGCGAAGGTCATGGGCGCGGTGATCGCCCGGCGGACCATGTCCGCAAAGGCTGTGATCCGGTCCGTCTCGCGCTCGGACAGCAGGATGATCGAGAAGCTGTCGCCACCAAGCCGCGCGAGCGTGTCCTGCGGCCGGAGAAGACGCCCGAGCCGGCGCGCGATGTTGAGCAGGATGGAATCCCCGACGGTGAAGCCGACGCCGTCGTTGACCGCCTTGAAGCGGTCGAGGTCGACGACCAGGACCGTCGGACGCAGGCCGTCCTCGGCGCGGGCGAAGGTCAACGCCGTATCGAGCCTGTCGAGGAACAGCTCACGGTTGGGCAGCCCGGTGAGGTTGTCGTGCACGGCGTCATGCAGCAGCCGCTCCTCGGCCTTCTTGCCGTCGGTCACGTCGGTGAGCGTGCCGACCACGCGGATGATCTCGCCGTCGTCACCCACGACGGGGCGCGCCTTGAGCGTGAACCAGAAATACTGGCCGTCGGTCGCCCGGAGACGGAAATCCTGCATGATGCGCCCGCGCCGCTGTTCGAGCACGGTGTCGAGCGTGGCCCGGTAGCGGTCGCGGTCGAGCGGGTGCATCACGTCGAGCCAAGCCGCGGCCGGTCCTTCGAGCTGTCCGCGCTTCAGGAAGAGCTGCTGCTCGATCTCCGGACTGACGTGGATCCGATCGCCGATCACGTCCCAGTCGAAGATGGTCTCGCCGGAACCAGTGAGGGCCAGCGCCTTGCGCTCGGCGTCGGTGACCAGTCCCTGCGCGATGGCGCCACCGGCGAAGGCGTGCTGCATCACAGTGAACCCGATCAGCATGACGATCAGCACGAGGCCGCCGAGCAGCGCGGGGGCGGCGATGTCGTTGGACACGTAGCCGGATACGACCAACCCGCTCGCCGCCACCCATGCGAGCAGCAGCATCCAGGTCGGCAGCAGCATGATCGCGCGGTCGTAGCCGAGCACGGCCAGATAGATGACCAGCACCAGCCCGACCGTCGCGACCGTCGCGATCGAGATGCGCGCGACACCGGCCGCCACGGGCGCGTTGAAGACCGCGAGCGCCACGAGTCCCGCGAGGAAGAGCAGCCAGACCGCGGTGACGTGACTGTAGCGCACGTGCCAGCGATTGAGGTTGAGATAGGCGAACAGGAAGACGAGCAGCGTTGCGGCGAGCACCGCCTCGGATGCCGCCCGCGCGATCCGGTCGGTCTCCGGTGCCACGACGAACAGCTTGCTCCAGAAACCGAAGTCGATCCCGACATAGGCCAGGACGGTCCAGGCGAGCGCCGCCGCGGCCGGAAATATCAAGGCCCCCTTCACGACGAAGGCGATCGTCAGAAACAGCGCCAGCAGGCCGGAGATTCCGAGCACGATGCCGCGGTAGAGGGTCAGGCTGTTGACGCGTTCGAGATAGGCGTCGGAATCCCAGAGATAGAGCTGCGGCAGGTTCGGCGTCCGCAGTTCAGCGACGAACGTCACCGTCGAGCCCGGATCGAGAATGATGTTGAAGACGTCCGCACCAGCCGTTTCCTCGCGCTCCGGCCTGAGCCCCTGGCTCGCCGTGATCGCGACGAGACGCGACTGGCCGAGGTCGGGCCAGACGACGCCCGATCCTGCCAGCCGGTAATGCGGCGCGACCAGAAGCCGGTCGATCTGCTCGTCACTGTCGTTGCAGAGCGAAAATGCGATCCAGTCCGGCCGGGTGTCCGGCTCGCGCGCACGCACCTCGATGCGGCGCACGATTCCGTCGGCTCCCGGCGCCGTCTGGATGGTGATGCGGTCGCCTTCCGAGGCGCGACGGTCGACGATCGAACCGAGGTTGATGGCGCTGGAATCGACGGGGACGCGGATGGTCCCCTCGCGGCATTGCCGGCTCTGCTGGGCCGCAGCCGGGCCGGATAGCCCGGCTGTCAGGACGAGCGTCAATCCGAGCGCCATCATGAAGGCGCCGGCGAGACGCAACACGACCGCAGCGGTCCGCTGGAACCGCCGGTCCGGGGTCAGGATCGCCATCAAATCCGCCTGTCGAGGCTGGTCGCCGCGAGGTCGCGCTCGAGCAGGGCGAACAGCAGGTGATCGCGCCAGGCACCGTTGATCGAGAGATAGTCCCGCGCATAGCCTTCGCGCTGGAAGCCGACCTTCTGCAGCAGAGCGATCGACGCCGTGTTCTCGGGCAGGCAGGCCGCCTCGATCCGCCGCAACCTGAGCGTATCGAAGGCGAAGGGTGCCGCCACCCGCACCGCGCGGGTCATGTGGCCCTGGCCGGCGAACGCGGCGCCCATCCAGTAGCCCAGCGAGACCATTTCGGCCGCGCCCCGCCGGACGTTCGTGAGATTGAGGCCGCCGAGCAGCGCCCCGTCGTGCTTGCGAAACAGCAGGAACGGATAGGCTTCGTCGCGTTCGATTTCCTCGGCGTAGCGCCGGAGCCGCCGGCGGAAGGCACCACGCGAGAGATCGTCCGGTCCCCAGGTCGGTTCCCAGGGTTCGAGGAATGCCCGGCTGGAGTGTCGGAGCGCCGTCCAGGCCTCGTAATCCGCCAGCATGGGCGGGCGGAGGTAGAGATCGCCGGCATCGATCGTCAGCGCCGTCGCGTCCCAGGACTGGCGCCGGAAGATCAGCATGTTGAGAGCTCCGGCCGGGGTCATTCGGCCGCAAGCGCGGGCGGCGCGAGGCGCCGGCCGATGGCGCCGGCGTCCGGCAACCCCTTGACCGGGCCGATGCCGACGACGGTCGCCGGGCTGGACAGCATCGCGCGCGCGGCCGAACGGACCGCCCGAACGTCGACGGCGTCGATCAGCGCGACGAGTTCGGCGGTCGGGATCAACCGGCCATGCGCGAACAGATGCCGCGCCATCTGCTCGGCCCGGGCGCCGGAGTTCTCCAACGCCATCAGCAGCGACACCTTGAGCTGGGCCTTGGCCCGCGCCACCTCGCGCTCGTCCGGCGCCGCCGCGGCCGCCGCGAGGCAATCGAGCGAGACGTCGATGCCTTCCGCAAGGGAGCGGCCGTCGATGCCGAGGTAGAGCCCGAGCAGCCCGGTGTCGGCATAGCTCCACATCATCGTGTGGACCGCATAGGCCAGTCCGCGCTTCTCCCTGACCTCCTGGAACAGTCGAGACGACATGCCGCCGCCGACGAGGCCGCTGAAAACCTGCGCGGCGAAGTAGTTCGGATCGAGATACGACGGCGCCTCGAACCCCAGCACGACATGCGCCTGTTCCAGCCGGCGTTGCAGTCTGCGCTCGCCGCCGCGATAGGCTCCCCTGCCCGCCGCGACGGGCCGGCCGGCCGGCAGTTCGGCGAGCGCCTCGTCCGCGATTTCCACCACACGATCGTGATCGAGCGCTCCGGCCGCGGAGACGACCACGTGGGACGACGTGTACTCGCGGGCGAGAAAGCCTCTCAGAGCCGTGGCGTCGAACGATGAAACGGTCTCGTTCGTGCCCAGAATCGGGCGGCCGATCGCCGCTCCGCCAAAAGCGACGTCGGTGAAGACGTCGAAGACGAGATCGTCCGGCGTGTCCGAGACCGCTGCAATCTCCTGCAGCACGACGCCCTTCTCGCGCTCGATCTCGTCCGGACTGAAGACGGAGCGCGTGAGGATGTCGCCGAGAATGTCGAGCGCCAGCGGCAGATCCTCGCCGAGAACCCGGGCGTGGAAGGCGGTGCTCTCGACGCCCGTCGCCGCGTTGATGTCGCCGCCGACGGCCTCGATCTCTTCCGCGATCGCCTGTGCCGAACGGGTTGCGGTGCCCTTGAACGCCATATGCTCGAGAAAATGCGCGAGCCCGTGCTCGTCGGGGCGCTCGGCCCGGGAGCCGGTCGCGGCATGGACGCCGACGCTGACCGTTTCCACATGGGGCATCCGCTGCGTCACCACGGTCAGGCCGGACGGCAGGACCGTGCGCCGGGGCTGGTCGTCGGACCGCAGGTTCCTCATGCCGCCACTCCCCGTGCCGCCCTCGCCTCGCCCTCCACGAACCGCTCGACAACGCCGAGGTCGTTGGGCAGGCGAACCACACGTTCCCGAGCAGCCATCAGACCGTCGAGACGCGGCGGCAACGCGCAATCGATGCCGGCTGCCCGGCGGATCGCGTCGGGGAACTTCGCAGGATGCGCGGTCGCGAGCACCACCCGCGGAGTCTCGCGCGGGATGTCGAGCGCGTCCAGCGCGGCGCCGGCGCATGCGGTGTGCGGGTCCATCAGATAGCCGCAGCGATCCCGGACCGAGCGGATCGTCCTGGCGACCAGCGCCTCGTCGGCTGAGAACGCCGCGAAATCGCTGCGCATCGCCGCATGTGCCGGACCGAGGTCGAAACTGCGCGACTGCGCCAGCGACGCCATCTTGGCGCGAACGGCCGTCCCGTCGCGACCGAGTGCCTCGAACAGCCAGCGTTCGAAATTGGAGGAGACCTCGATATCCATCGACGGCGACATGGTGGGCGTCACACCTTCCATCGCGTAGCGGCCGCATCGATGGGCGCGCGCGAGAATGTCGTTGTCGTTGGTGGCGATCACGAGGCGCTCGATCGGCAGACCAATGCGGCGGGCGACGTCACCGGCGAGGATGTCGCCGAAGTTGCCGGTGGGGACCGCGAAGGCGACCCGGCGGTGCGGCGCGCCCAGCGCGGCAGCCGCGACCATGTAATAGGTGACCTGCGCAACGATGCGCGCCCAGTTGATCGAGTTAACGCCCGACAGCCTGACGCTGTCCCGGAAGGCGTGGTGGTTGAACATCCCCTTCACCAGCGCCTGGCAGTCGTCGAAGGTCCCGTCGATCGCGACGGCGTGGACATTGGGCTCGGTTGGCGTGGTCATCATGCGGCGCTGTACGTCCGAGACGCGCCCGTCCGGGAACAGGATCACGACGTCGACGCGGCTCGACCTGCGGAAGGCCTCGATCGCCGCGCCGCCGGTATCGCCCGACGTGGCGCCGACGATCGTGGCCCGCTCGCCCCTGGCGGCCAGCACATGGTCCATGAGGCGGGCCAGCAGCTGCATCGCGACGTCCTTGAAGGCGAGCGTCGGCCCATGGAACAGCTCGAGCACGAACGTGTTCGGTGCCGTCTGCACCAGGGGAGTCACGGCGGGATGACCGAACCCGGCATAGGCCTCCTCGGCCATGCGAGCCAGCGCCGCATCGGCGATCGTGCCGCCGACGAAAGGCCGCAGGACCTGGAATGCGACCTCGTGAAACGGCTTGCCGGCAAAGGCCGCGATCTCGTCGGGCTCCAGGCGCGGCCAGGTTTCGGGAAGGTAGAGACCGCCGTCGCGGGCGAGGCCGGCGAGCAGGACATCGGCGAAGGAAAGCGCCGGCGGTTCGCCGCGCGTCGACAGGTAACGCATGGGCCGGTTTAGCATCGAAACGTGATCCCGCTCAATCGGGTCTTGCCCCGCTTCGCCGTCGGGCACTCGCCAGATAGGCGATCGCGACGCCGACGAGCGTGGCCGCGAGGCCGAACCACGTGAATGCATATTGAAGATGGTTGTTCGGAATGCGCACGAGCAGGGCCGCGGCGTCGACGCCCACCGGAACCTGCGAGGGATCGCCCTGGCGCTCGGCGTCGACGGTGAATGGCGCCACGTCCGGCAGCCCGGCGGCGGCCGCGAGCCGGGCCGGGTCGCGGGTGAAGAACTGCCGCCGCGCCGGATCGTTCTCGGGAATGAAGGCACCGCGCACCTCCGGTAGCCGGATCAGCCCGGTGATCGTGACGGTATCCATAGGCGTGTCGACCACGGGCGGCGGCCGGCCAGGCTCCGTCGGCACGAACCCGCGGTTCACCAGAACGATGCGGCCGGGGGCCAGTTCCAGCGGCGTCATCCACCAGTAGCCCGGACCGCCCAGCGCACCGCGCCCGCCTGACGGGATCGTGGCGTGCACTGGGATCACCGGCTGGAAGAACCGGCCCGTCAGTTGCACCCGCGTGAGCTCGGGCAGCAGACCAGGCCCTGCGGCCAATCCGGCGGGGCCGACGCGAATCCGGTCGAGCTCGTCCGCGTCGAGTACTCTGGGTGTCGCCAGCGCCGAAGCCTCGATCGCGCCGAGCAGCACGGTCTTCTCGGCCCGGCGCTGCAACTGCCAGAGGCCGAGCCCGATCAGGATCGCGAAGGCCGCGACACTGAACGACACCGCCCGCAAGACGCTGCGCCGAGCCGGGATCTCGGCTTCGGAGCCCACCGTCGGCATCATTCGACGAGCCGTCCCTCGCCCGCAGCGTTGCGGTACTGCAGGCCGATCAGCAGTCCCTTCAGAGGCCGCAGCATGCCGACGCACACGACGAACGTGAGCGGCAGGAAGATCGCGAGGTGGACCCAGAACGGCGGCTCGAACCGGAACTCGATGATGAGCGCAAGCCCCAGAACCACGAAGCCGCCGATCAGGCTGACGAAAACGGCCGGGCCGTCACCGGCATCGGCAAAGGCGAAATCGAGACCGCAGGCGCCGCAGCGCGGTCGAATGGAGACGAAGCCGTCGAACAGGCGCCCCTCGCCGCAGCGCGGGCAGCGGCCGCGCAGCGCCGCCATGGGGGAAGCGGGAGGAAAGCCCGTGGTCCGACCGTCCGGCATCTCCAACGATTCTCCCCAGACGTTTTCCAGGAACGACGAAGGGCGGCTCGCGCCGCCCTTCGGGCTCGACTCGTCAGGGCGCTCAGTGGGCGGCGCCGACCGCTGCGCCCAGCTTGGACCCCCAG
>CAZVMY010000145.1:0-7106 GCA_964628955.1 uncultured Methylocystis sp. | reverse complement strand
GTTCGCGCGCGCTGGCGTGCCTGCCTGTCGAGGCCAGTTCCGACGCGTCGAAGAAGCTTTCCATGCGTCGATAGACCCCGCCGAACAGGTTGCGGTTCAGCCATTCGAAGTCGAACGGCTGCGACAGCGCCTCGCGGACGCGCCGATCGGCGAGAACCGATCGACGCGTATTGAAGACGAACCCCGACATGCCGCGCGGCGCCTCGAACGAGAAGGCTTCCTTGACGATGCGTCCGTCGCGCAAGGCCGGCCCGTCGTATCCCTCGAGCCAGCGCGCCGGGTCCTGCTCGACGCGGAAGTCGTAAAGCCCTGCCTTGAAGGCTTCGAAAAAAGCGCCGGAGTCGCGGTAGAAATCGACCTTGATCTCGTCGACGTTGAACAGACCCCGCAGGATCGGGAGATCGGACGCCCAGAACGCCGGGTTTCGGCGCAGGGTGAACGACGAGCCTGGCACCAGCTCCGCCAGCACGTAGGGTCCGGAGCCGGTCGGCGGCCGGAACGTCGGCTGCTCGAAGGTCTCGACCGGGGTCGCATGGCTGGCGAGGACCGGCATCAGCGCCAGCAGCATCGGCAGTTCGACGTCGTCCGGATCGGGCAGGACGAAGCGCACCAGCGTCGGCTCGGGGGTCTCGACCGCGGTGACCCGCCGGTAGTTGGCGCGCTGTGCCGGCCTGCCCTTGTCTCTGAGCAGCCGGAACGTGAAGGCGACGTCGGCCGAGGTCAGGGGTGTGCCATCGGAAAAGCGGGCCTGAGGTCGCAGCCGAAAGGCGATGGACGAGCGATCCGGCGCGAGATCGACGCTCTCGGCGATCAGCCCGTAAAGGGAGAACGGCTCGTCCAGCGAGCGCATCATGAGCGACTGGACGAGGTATCCGGTCAGATAGTCCGGCACGCTGCCACGGGCGATGAAGGCGTTCAGGCTGTCGAAGGTGCCCTGCTGGCCGATCACCAGCCGGCCACCGCGGGGCGCTTCCGGGTTCACATAAGGCAGATGTGCGAAGCCGGCCGGGAGCGCCGGCTCGCCGTGCAGCGCGATGGCGTGGCGCGGTTCGGCGATCGCGGCGGATAAAGAAATCGTGAGGGCCGCCAGCGCGATCAGAGGGCGCGCAAAACGCATCCGGAACCGTCTCCTTCAGGATCGATCGAACACGGACGATCGCACCGCCCCGCGCGTTCCCGACTCGCCTGGGAAACTACCACGACTGCGAAGACCGCGCGGCCCTCACGGGAGCATGCACTTCGGTGGCCGGAAATCGGGCGCGCGCTGGCGTTCGCGGCCGCGAGCGTCTAAGGACGGGCCGAAAGGCCACCATGGCGCCGCAATGGCTTCCGATGGGTGGATGCGGCTATCGAGCCGTCGGAGCGGTCGCGCTGACCACCGGTGGCCCGGCAACGAAACGACGACGCAAGGCGGCCGGACGGCTGCGCAGGCCGGACGGCTGCAACGGAAGGAAATACAGCATGGCAATCAGAACCGCGAACATGAAAGCTGCGCGCTCCCGGGCCGGCGGCTTCGGGACGACGGCGCTCTCGCTGACCGCGGTCATGACGGCGTGTGTCGCTCTGGGCACCGGAGCAATGGCGCAGCAGGCGCAGCCGCGTCCGGCCCAGCCCCAGCGTCCGGCTCAGCAGCCCGCGGCGCCCGCCCAGCAGCAGGCACCCGCGCAGCAGCCCGGACCCACGATCGTCAATCTCCTGGCGGACGGCAGCCAGCAGGACTGGATCAAGATCTGCGGCAAGGATCCGGCCACCCAGGCCGATACCTGCTACGTGACCCGCGACTTCGTCGCCGAGAACAACACCCCCGTGCTGGCGGTCGCCGTCTACGAGACCAAGGGCCAGCCGCAGCGGGTGATCCGCCTGCTGATGCCGCTGACGTTCCTGCTCCAGCCCGGCATCCGCATCGGCGTCGACGCGGGTCAGCCGGTGCCGGGCCGCTATTCGATCTGTTTCCCAAACGGCTGTTTCGCGGAGGTTCCGGTCACGGAAGCGGTCGTCAACACCCTCAAGAAGGGGACGAACATGACCGTGCAGGCGCAGAACCAGGTCGGTCGTGAAGTGAGCTTCGTCGTGCCGCTGGCCGGCTTCGCCAAGGGATATGACGGTCCGGCGGTCGATCCGCAGGTCATCGCCAAGCAGCAGGAAGAGCTCCAGAAGCAGCTTCAGCAGCGCGCCGACGAACAGCGCCAGCGGCTCCAGCAAGGCGCCGGTACGCCGGCGCCTGTCACGCCGCCGAAACCCTGAGGTCGGTCGCCGGCAGCGGCGGCCCCGCCGGACACCACAGCAGGCTCCGGCGGCTGACCCCGGTGCCGTTCAGTTCAGATTGACGAGCTTCGGCTTGAAGTTGCCGTCCGGCAGCTTTTCGAAGACCTCGTCGATCTGCGGGTGCCGCAGCGGCTCGGGCGAGGTATCGGGCACGAGGTTTTGTTCGGACACGTAGGCCACGTATTCCGTCTCGGCGTTTTCGGCGAAGAGATGATAGAACGGCTGGTCCTTCGAAGGGCGTATCTCCTCGGGGATCGCCTGCCACCATTCTTCGGTGTTGTTGAAAACCGGATCGATGTCGAACACCACACCGCGAAACGGATAGAGCCGATGCTTGACGATCGCGCCGATTCCGTAGCGCGCCGTTCTGCTCTTTCCCTGGGCCTGCTCCTTGGTCATCTTGAAAAGGTAGCGAGACGGCGCGGTTTTTGTCAACGCGACGACGGTGCGCCGGACGGTCGCGCGGCATGCGACGGGTCGACCGGTCGTCGCTCGACCGCCCTCATGGACGCAGCCGCGACGCGCTGATACCCCGGTCGGTGACCCTGCAGTGCCGCGACACGCGCGGTGCCGTCTCGCGAGTGCCGATCCGCCCAAGATGACGAGCGTCCTGTCCCTCGCCCTGCCGTTCTTCGGTCTGATCGGGCTCGGCTACCTCTGCGGCCGGCTCCAGCGCTATCCCGAGGAGGGGCTGCGCTGGATGAACTTCTTCGTCGTCTACGTCGCGCTGCCGGCGCTGTTCTTCAAGCTGATCGCGACGACGCCCTTCGAGCAGCTGACCAACTGGTCATTCATCCTCGCCACCACGGCATGCACCTATCTGGCCTTCGCGCTGTCGTTCACCATCGGGATCGTGGTGAACGGCGGCAATGTCCGCGAGGCTACGATCCAGGGGGTTCTGGGCGGCTATTCGAACGTGGGCTACATGGGCCCGGGCCTCACGCTGGCGGCGTTGGGCGCCGGCGCATCCGTCCCGACCGCGCTCATCTTCGTGTTCGACTGTACGCTCTTCTTCACGCTGGTTCCGCTGCTGATGGCGATCGGTCAGCCGGGCGAGGCGCGGTTCTTGCGGCTCCTTCGCGACGCCTTCCTCAAGGTCGTGCTCCATCCCTTCAATCTCGCGACGGCCGTCGCGGTGGTTGCAGCCTACTTCCGGTATGAACCGCCGCTGGCGGTGGACCAGCTCCTGACGCTGTTGCGGAACGCGGCCGCTCCCTGTGCGCTGTTCGCGCTCGGCGTCACGGTTGCCCTCCGGCCGCTGAAGCGCGTGCCGGTCGAGTTGCCGCTCCTGCTCGCGGTCAAGCTGGTGCTCCACCCGGCCCTGATCTGGTTCGTGCTCGCCGCCACAGGGGGCTTCGACCGAACCTGGGTGTTGACCGCGATGCTGATGGCAGCGCTTCCCCCGGCGGGGAACGTCTTCGTCATGGCGCGCGACTACGAGACCTACGTGCAGCGTGCGTCCAGCGGCGTGCTGATCGGAACGGCCGTTTCGGTCCTCACCGTCACGGCGCTGCTGTTCCTGATCGCGCAGGGAACGATCCCGCACGATCTGACGAACCTGGGTTGAGCCCGGCGCCGATCCGCTCGCCCATGCCCAGCCGCATCACCTGGCGGCGCAGCGGCTGGACGAGGTTCAGCGCGGCGAGACCGGCACCCCGCACGACGTCGACGACGGGGAGGTCGACCAATAGGGCGCGGTTGAGGAGATCGACGCCGATCGCGCGCGTGCGGGCGTCGACCTGCCGGCGGCGCGCCCAGGCGCGCCACACTCCCGCATCCGCCGGACCGAGCCCCCGCGAGGCCGTGGAGGTGAGCGTTGCGATGACGTCTTCCGCATCCCGGAGACCGAGGTTGAGGCCCTGAGCGCCGATCGGCGGAAACGCGTGAGCGGCCTCGCCGACCAGCACCGTACGGCCCGACCAGAACCGCTCGGCCGCAAGGCCGCGCATCGGATAGGAGCCCCTGGCCGTCAGCAGCTGGAACGGACCGAGCAGCGACCGGCACTGCCGCTCCGCTGCGCGGCAGAACGCCGCATCGTCGAGGCCGCGCAGCCGCTCGGCATCGGCTGGAGCCGTCACCCACACCACGCTCGACTGGCGGTCGCCTGCCGGCACCAGCGTGAACGGCCCGCCGCGCGTATGGAACTCGGTCGAGATGTCCTCGTGATCACGGGCGTGACTCACCTTGAAGGTCAGCGCGACCTGCGGGTAGCGCCATTCCCGCGCTTCGATCCCCGCTGCGGCGCGCATGGCCGAGCGCTGCCCGTCGGCGGCGATGACGAGAGCCCCGGACCGCTCCGATCCGTCGTCGAGCGACACGGCGATCCGACCGTCCCTGGTGTCGCTCGACTGCGCCGCCCGACGCAGGATCTCGACCTTGCCGGTGGTTCCAAAGCCGGCGAGCGCCTCCTCGAGCACTCTGGCGAGATCGGTAGTCGCGATGTTGAGACCGAAGCCGCGCTTGCCGATCTCCTGTGCCCGGAACGTTACGTCGGGTGCGCGAAAGAGGGCGCCCGTGGCGTCGATCAGCCGAATGGCCGCGAGCGGCGCGCCGACGGATGCCAGTGCAGGGCCGAGCCCCAGCGCAGACAGGAACGTGAGACCGCGTTCGAAGACGGCCGTCGTCCGGCCGTCGTCCGGCGGCGAGCGCGTGCCCGCAACGACGGTGACGGCCATCCCCGCGCGCGCGAGCCCGAGCCCGACGGAAAGGCCGACGGCGCCGCCGCCGACCACGATGATGTCACTGGCTTGTGTCATAGATCGGCTTCTGGAGTTGAAGTTGGGTGCGCCGTGACGCGCAGCAAGGCTACGTCTATCCTGCCGATAATCCATGGGGCATTTCGCCCGACATCCCTACTGAACCCGGGTTGGCCGAATGTTCGATTTCATGCTCACCCCCGAGGGACTTGCAGCCCTCCTGACGCTCACCGCGATGGAGGTCGTGCTCGGCATCGACAACATCGTGTTCATTTCGGTGCTGGTGTCGCGGCTGCCAGAAAGCCAGGCGCTGCGGGCCCGCCAGCTCGGCCTTCTGCTGGCGCTCGGCTTCCGGGTCGCCCTGCTGTTCGCGATCACCTGGATCATCGGACTGAAGGAGCCGGTGCTGCCCGGCTACAGCTTCTCGTGGCGTGACGTGATCCTGTTCGTGGGAGGAGCGTTCCTGATCTTCAAGGCCGTCCACGAACTCCACAGCCAGGTGGAGGAGGGGGATCACGAGGAGGCGCGCGCCAATCCCGGATCCTTCTTCGGCGCCATGGTGCAGATCGCCATCATCGATCTCGTTTTCTCGATCGATTCGATCATCACCGCGATCGGTATGGTGCAGGACATCGCGATCATGATCACCGCGGTGGTCATCTCGATGGCCGTCATGTACTTCGCCTCGGGGCCGGTCTCCCGGTTCATTTCGGACCACCCGACGACGAAGACCCTGGCGTTGGCCTTCCTGATCCTGATCGGCGTCGCGCTCTGCGCGGAAGCGTCGGGCGCGCATCTGCCGCGCGGCTACATCTACGCCGCCATGGCGTTCGCGGCCGGGGTCGAGGGGGTCAACCTCTGGATCAAGGCGAAACAGACGAAGCGGCGGGCGGCCAGACGTCAGGCCATGCCGCAGGCCTGATCGCCCAGCGCGCAGGATTTGGTGCGAAGGGTTTGGGGGCAGGGCGAAATTCGCTCGCCCCTGCGCCGGTGCCATGCTAGTCCCCGGCGTCAACTCCACCGTCGGCCTGCGTTCCGGGGGAGACGCCGTTCGTTCGGCGTCCCGGCGGCCTCGCCTATGCTGAGGAGCTGGATTTGGCCCGCATATCGACCCAGCCGATCCCGGAAGCGCTGACCTTCGACGACGTCCTGATGCGACCCGGACATTCCGAGGTTCTGCCCGGCGACACGGACGTGCGGTCGCGGATCACACGCTCCATCGCCCTCAACATTCCGATCGTGTCCTCGGCCATGGACACCGTGACCGAGGCACGTCTCGCCATCGCCATGGCACAGGCTGGCGGCATCGGGGTCATCCACCGCAACCTGTCGCCGGCCGAGCAGTCGGATCACGTGCGGCAGGTGAAGCGCTTCGAGAGCGGCATCGTGCTCAACCCGGTGACGATCAACCCGGACGCCACTCTGGGCGAGGCGATCGCCGTGATGAAGCAGCACGCGATCTCCGGACTGCCGGTCACGGAAGGCGCGGCGCCCGGTCGGCCCGGGCGGCTGGTCGGCATCCTGACCAATCGCGACGTCCGGTTCGCCGAGAACCGCGATCAGCCGATCCGCGAGCTCATGACCCACGAGCGCCTCGTCACGGTCGGCGAAGAGGTGACGCAGCAGGAGGCGCGCCGGCTCTTCCACCAGAACAGGGTCGAGAAGCTGCTCGTCGTCGACGACGAGTTCCGTTGCATCGGGCTGCTCACGGTCAAGGATATCGAGAAGGCCCGGCTCAATCCCAACGCCTGCAAGGACGAACAGGGCCGGCTGCGGGTAGCGGCCGCGACCACCACCGGTGACGAGGGTTTCGCGCGCTCGCAGATGCTGATCGATGCGGGCGTCGATCTGATCGTCGTGGATACCGCGCACGGCCATTCGCAGCGCGTGCTCGACGCGGTCGGACGTGTGAAGCGGCTGTCGAACAAGGTTCAGGTCGTGGCGGGGAACGTCGCGACGGCCGCCGGTACCAAGGCCCTGATCGATGCCGGAGCGGACGCCGTGAAGATCGGCATCGGCCCGGGTTCGATCTGCACCACGCGGATCGTCGCAGGTGTCGGGGTGCCGCAGCTCACCGCGATCATGGAGGCGGCCGAGGCGGCCGCGGCGGCCGCCGTTCCGGTCATCGCCGACGGAGGCGTGAAA
>CAZVMY010000144.1:0-7115 GCA_964628955.1 uncultured Methylocystis sp. | reverse complement strand
GACCAAACTCTTCAGTTCGTTCAAATCTTGCGGAATCTGGCGCACAATCTTGTCAGCACCATCCTCGACTGGCACCGCGGCATCAGCGGCGCCTTCGCGAAGGCCGGCGCGGCGCGCGGACTCAAGGCCGACTGGGCGGCGGTCACCAACGAATACCTCCGGCTTGCCGCCGCGCTCTGGGCAGGCACGCCGGCCCAGGAAGGCCAGTCCATGAAGGACCGGGATATCTTCGACCTTCTGGGGTACGACTGATGGTCGGAGGCTCCTACCAGTCGCGGCGCGGGGAGATCGAAACCTATTTCGATCGTACCGCCGCCGACACCTGGGCGCGGCTCACGTCCGAGGCGCCGGTGTCCGGCATCCGCGCGACGGTGCGCGCGGGCCGCAACCGGATGCGGGCGACCCTGCTTTCGTTCCTGCCGGCCGACCTGTCCGGCCGGACCTTGCTCGATGCCGGCTGCGGCACCGGGGCGCTGGCGGTGGAAGCGGCACGACGCGGCGCGCAGGTCGTCGCGGTCGACCTCTCCCCGACGCTGGTTGCGCTCGCGGCGGATCGGCTGCCCCGCGACCTCGATGCGGGGCGGATCGAGTTTCGTGCCGGCGACATGCTCGACCCGGCGCACGGCGCCTTCGACCACGTGGTCGCGATGGATTC
Source organism: uncultured Methylocystis sp. (assembly GCA_964628955.1). Taxonomy (GTDB): domain Bacteria; phylum Pseudomonadota; class Alphaproteobacteria; order Rhizobiales; family Beijerinckiaceae; genus CAZVMY01. Next base: position 6,460 of record CAZVMY010000144.1, on the reverse strand, counting down.
GATCATCCACTACAGGGCCGACGATGCCGTCGCGGTGCTGGAAGGTCTGGCGCGGCGCACCCGCCACTCGATCGTCTTCACCTTCGCGCCACTGACGCCGGCGCTCCGCGCGATGCACGCCGTCGGCAAGCTGTTCCCGCGCCGGGACCGCGCGCCGGCGATCGAGCCGGTCGGCGAGGCACGGCTCCGGGCGCTGATCGGCGCAAGACTTCCTGGCTGGCGGATCACTGCCTCCGAGCGCGTGGCGTCGGGGTTCTACACCTCGCAGGCGATGAGGCTCGGCCGGGCATGAAGACGACGGGAGGCTCCGTGCGGCGCTGGATGCGGGTCGACCCCCGCTTCCTACCGTTCGCCGATGCCGCCACGCCCGAACTGCCCATGCCGCGACTGCTCAGGCTGTCGCTCTTCCAGATTTCGGTCGGCATGGCCGCGGTGCTGCTGATCGGCACGCTGAACCGGGTGATGATCGTCGAACTCGGCGTTCCGGCGTGGCTGGTCGGCCTCATGGTCTCGCTTCCGCTCGTGTTCGCGCCGCTGCGGGCGCTGATCGGGCTGCGATCGGACGGACACCGGTCCGTCCTGGGCTGGCGCAGGGTGCCCTACATCTGGTTCGGATCGCTCGCCCAGTTCGGCGGGCTGGCGATCATGCCGTTCGCGCTGATCCTGCTGTCGGGTGACAGCAATGCGCCGGCCTGGGTCGGGCAGGCGGCCGCGGCGCTGGCCTTCCTGCTGGTCGGCGCCGGAATGCACGCCGGGCAGACCGTCGGGCTGGCGCTCGCGACCGACCTCGCGCCGCTCCCGGCGCGGCCGAAGGTGGTTGGGCTGCTCTGCGCGATGCTGCTCATGGGCATGCTGGGCAGCGCCCTCCTGTTCGGGGCGCTGCTCGCGGACTTCAGCCAGGTCCGCCTGATCCAGGTCATCCAGGGCGCGGCTGTCGCGACCATGGCGCTGAACGTGATCGCGCTATGGAAGCAGGAGCCGCGACGGCCCGCCCAGACGATCGCTGCTTCGCAGCCCAGTTTCGCCGTTGCCTGGAGCCGGTTCTGCGCGACCGGCAAGGCGCGGCGCAGCCTCGTGGCGACCGGGCTGGGAACCGCGGCCTTCAGCATGCAGGACGTGCTGCTGGAGCCCTACGGCGGGCAGGTGCTGCATCTTTCCGTGGGAGCGACGACCGCGCTCACCGCGCTTCTCGCGCTCGGCGGCGCGACCGGCCTCGCCCTCGCCGCACGCGAACTCGATCGCGGCGCCGATCCCTATCGCATCGCCGCCTATGGCGCGACGGCGGGTCTCGGCGCGTTCGCCGCCGTCATCTTCTCGGCACCGCTCGCCTCGGCCGGCGTGTTTGCCCTCGGCGTGCTGCTGATCGGCTTCGGTGGCGGCCTGTTCGCCCATGGCACGCTCACGGCGGCGATGGCGCTGGCCAAACAGGATGACGCCGGCTTCGCGCTCGGCGCGTGGGGTGCAGTGCAGGCTTCGGCCGCCGGGGTCGCGATCGCGCTCGGCGGTGCGCTACGCGACATCGTGGGCGGCCTCGCGGAACGCGGTGTGCTGGGGACCGCGCTTGCAGATCCAGCGACCGGCTTCTCGGTCGTCTATCATCTCGAAATCCTGCTGCTGTTCGCGACGCTGGTCGCGATCGGGCCGCTGGTCGAGTTCGCGCGTCAGCCGACGCAGCAGCTCGAACTTGCCGACATCTCAGGTTGAAACGGGGAGGATGGTCCAATGACCTCGGCTGCTTCGCTCACTGGCCATCTCGACGTGGCCCAGCTGGCGCTCTACGTGTTCTGGTTCTTCTTCGCGGGACTGATCTGGTACCTGCACGGAGAGAACAAGCGGGAAGGCTATCCGCTCGTGCCCGATCGGGCCGGTGAGGGTCCGGTGGAAGGCCTTCCTCCCGTTCCGGCGCCGAAGAGCTTCCTGCTTGCGAACGGCGAGACCGTGATGGCGCCACGCCAGGAGACGGCGGATTACGAGCTGAAGGCGCGGCCGCTCGCACCCTGGCCCGGCGCGCCTCTGCAGCCGACGGGCAATCCCATGACCGACGGCGTGGGACCTGGTGCCTACGCCATGCGCGCCGACGTGCCGGACGTCACGATGCATGGCCAGCCGCGCATCGTGCCGATGCGGGCCCATGCCCACCACAGCGTCGCTGCGGAAGACGGTGATCCGCGCGGCATGACCGTGGTCGGGGCAGACCGGAAGGCGGCCGGGACGGTCACCGACATCTGGACCGACCTCGCCGAAACCGTGGTGCGGTATCTCGAGGTCACGCTGGCCGGCGGCACGCGGACCGTGCTGCTGCCGATGAACTTCGCCGTGATCGACCGCAAGCGCCGGACCGTGAAGGTGGAGTCGATCCTCGCCCGGCATTTCACCGACGTCCCGTCGCTCTCGCGTCCCGACGTCGTGACGCTGCGCGAAGAGGACCGGATCACGGCCTACTATGGCAGCGGTCATCTCTATGCGACGCCGCAACGGCTGGAGCCCGCGCTGTGAGCGAGGACCGCGCCGTGCATCCGGGCGACGACCTGCTGCAGGGTCTTCCAGAGACGCTGCCCGGCGACGAGCGGCTGCTTTGGCAGGGCCGGCCGGACTGGCGGGCTCTGGCGCAGCGCGCCTTCCATATCCGGCCCGTCGCCGGCTATTTCGGGCTTCTGGTGCTGTGGAGCGTCGCTTCCGGGGCCTACGACGGCCTCGCCGTGACGGAGATCGTCCGATCGGCGGTCAGGCTCGCGGGTCTGGGCGCGGGTGCGGCGGGCCTGCTGGCGCTACTCGCCTGGCTGTCGGCCCGCAGCGCCGTCTACTCGATCACGAGCCGGCGCGTCGTGATGCGCGTGGGCGTCGCGCTGCCGCTGACCGTCAACCTGCCGTTCGTGCAGATCGAGTCCGCCGCGGTCCGGGGCAACCCGGACGGTACGGGTGACATTCCGCTCAGGCTGACCGGATCGCAGCGGATCGCCTATCTGCTGCTCTGGCCGCACGTCCGGCCGTGGCGGTTCACCCGTGCCGAGCCGATGCTCCGGGCGATACCGAACGCGCAAGCCGTCGCTGCGACGTTGGCGCAGGCCATGGCGGCCTCGACATCGGCGCAGCCGCGCGCCAGAACGCATGGCGAGTTCGGCCGCGCATCAGCAAGCGCGGCAGGGTTAGATCCGTCAGGCGCGAGGCACGGCCAGCCGCGCTTCGCGGCGGAATAGGAGACGAACACGATGGAGCACGCCGCCGTCCGGTCGTTCCCTCGGTCCGCGCTGTTCGGGGCAGCCGCGATGATCGTGGCGGCGCTCGCCGTGGTGGCGATGGCACCGGTCGGCCAGCCGACGGCGCAGTCGCAGGTGGGGCCGGCGGAGACGGTGCGTGACCTTCATTTCGTCGATCGCACCGACGGTGGCGTCTCGGTCGTGGCGGCCCCGGACGGCGCGCCGGTCGGCGCCCTCGAGCCGAACGGCGATCATTTCGCGCGCGGTGTGCTGCGTGGTCTCGTCCGGGAACGGCGTGGGGCCGGGATCGGCCCCGAGGCGCCGTTCCGTCTCGGACGTCATGCCGACGGCCGGATGACGATCACCGATCTCGCCACCGGCCGGCTGGTCGCGCTCGACGCGTTCGGCCAGGCCAACGCGCAGGCTTTCGAACGCTTTCTCCCGGAGATCAGCCAGAAGTGACAGACGTCCATCCCCTCGCGCAGCTTCTTGGACGGCGGACGATCGACGTGCCTTGCACGATCGAGATCGAGCAGACGCCCGAGAGCCTGCACGCCCACGTGGACCTCAAGACCGACGTCGAGATCGCACCGGGCGACGAGGTCACCGTGCATGGTGACCCCGTCGAGATCGCCTATGGTGACAAGGTGGTGCTGTCCCGCCGGGCGACCATCCTGAAGGCCGGCCCGCTCGACCGGATGTGGACCCGGCTGACGGCCTGGTTCGAGCTGACGGAGCTGTATGAAGTGAGTTTTTCTTCGAGGAGGCGCCTGTGAACCCTCCAACCTACGGCGTCGACGTCAACGAGGCGACGAAGCTCGCCCAGACCGACACGATGCTCAGCCCGCGGTTCTACACCACGGACTTTGCGGAACTGGACCGCACGGACGTTTCCTCTGTGCGGGCGGACTGGGACGAACTCATCCGGGAATTGCGCAGCGACCCGAACCGCAAGCATTTCGTCCGCAACGACGAGTTCAATGTCGACTTGTCCGGGCTGCCCGAGGACCTCAAGAAGGAGTTCCTCGACTTTCTCGTCAGCTCGATCACGGCCGAATTCTCCGGATGCGTGCTCTACGCGGAGATGCGGAAGCGCGCGAAGAACCCCGACATCCGCGAACTCTTCGGGTTCATGAGCCGCGACGAGGCGCGCCACGCCGGCTTCATTAACGACACGCTGAAGGACTTCGGGATCGGCGTCGATCTGGGCTTCCTGACGAAGGCGAAGAAGTACACGTTCTTCAAGCCGAAGTTCATCTTCTACGCGACGTATCTCTCGGAAAAGATCGGCTATGCCCGCTACATCACGATCTTCCGCGAGCTGGAACGCAATCCGGATCGGCGTTTCCATCCGATCTTCAAATGGTTCGAGAAGTGGTGCAACGACGAGTTCCGGCACGGGGAGGCCTTCGCGCTGCTCATGCGCTCCGATCCGAAGCTGACGTCGGGCATCAACGCCTACTGGATCAAGTTCTTCGTCCTCGCGGTGTTCGCCACGATGTACGTCCGCGACCATTCGCGGCCCGCCTTCCACAAGGCGCTCGGTGTCGATCCGACGGACTACGACTTCAAGGTGTTCCGCATCACCTCCGACATCTCGAAGCAGACGTTCCCGCTGACGCTGGACCTCGAAAGCCCGCGCTTCCGCCGCGGGCTCGACAGGCTGTGGCGGCTGTCGGAGGCGATCGCCGAGACGCAGGCCCGCGGCGGCCTCGTGCAGACCGTGCGCCGGGCGGGGCTCGTGGCCGCTGTGGCCGCGACGTTCGTGGGGCTCTATCTGTTGCCGTCCCGCAAGCACGCGATGCCCGATTCGATCCGTCTGTCACCGGTCTGGTAGGGGGCGGCGCGGTGTACGAGCTCGCTCTTCCGGCGCTGTTCGCGGCCCTGGTCTGGTGGTCGAGCACCGGGCTGATCGTGTTTCTGGACGGGCTGCCGCGCGCGACCTTCCGCTGGAGCATGCTGGGCGCGACGGTCGGGCTGGCGCTCGGCTTCTATGGACTGGCGCGGACGAGCGCGGACGAGAGCATCGTCGGCGCCTATCTCGCGTTCGGATCGGCGATCCTGGTGTGGGGCTGGCACGAGACGAGTTTCCTCATGGGATACGTCACGGGGCCGCGGCGCACGCCCTGCCCCGAGGACAGCACCGGTCTCCGGCGTGCCGGACATGCGTTCCAGACCATCCTCCACCATGAGCTGGCGATCGTGGTCACGCTCGCGCTGGCCGTGGCCCTGACGGCCGGCGGCGCGAACCAGACCGGTCTGTGGACCCTCGTCGCGCTGTGGGCGCTCAGGATCAGCGCCAAGCTGAACGTGTTCCTCGGCGTTCCCAACCTCGGCGAGGAGTTCCTGCCGGAGCATCTGCGCTATCTTGCCTCCTATTTCCGGCGGGGCCCGATGAACCTGCTCTTCCCGGTCTCGATCACGGCAGCGACGCTGGCGATCATCCTGCTCGGCCAGGCCGCGCTTGCCCAGGGCGCCACCGCCGGCGAGGCGGCCGGCCTCGCTCTGGTCGCCACGCTGACCGCGCTCGGCCTCGTCGAACACTGGCTGATGGTGCTGCCCGTTCCGGCCGCGCGGCTCTGGGGCTGGAGCCTCGGCGGACGCCAGGCACGCCTGCCGGCCGTCGGCATGGCTTCCGCGACCCTTTCGACCGCCAAGGCGCCAGCCGCCTGAGGACACGATCATGACGCAACAGACGACCGGATCACGGTCCGCACATCAGCCAGGGGAGGCGAGCATGGGCTACGAGGCCACGTTCCAGCAGCGGATCGACGATCTGCACCGCGAGGGCCGTTATCGTGTCTTCGCCGATCTGAAGCGGCGGCGCGGCGACTTCCCCCAGGCGCAGCACCGCAAGGGTTCGGCCGATCGCGAGGTCACCGTCTGGTGCTCGAACGATTATCTCGGCATGGGCCAGCATCCTGCGGTGCTCTCCGCCATGCACGAGGCGATCGACAGCGTCGGCGCCGGCTCGGGCGGAACGCGCAACATCGCCGGAACCACGCGCTATCACGTGGAACTCGAGGACGAACTGGCTGATCTGCACGGCAAGGAATCGGCCCTGCTGTTCACCTCCGCCTATGTCGCCAACGACGCCACGCTCTCGACGCTGGTGAAGCTGATCCCCGGCTGCGTCATCTTCTCCGATGCGAAGAATCACGCCTCGATGATCGAGGGGATGCGCCGCGGCGGTGGCCAGAAGGAAATCTTCGCCCACAACGACATCAATGATCTCGAGGCCAAGCTCCGGAAATACCCGCGCG
>CAZVMY010000143.1:0-7142 GCA_964628955.1 uncultured Methylocystis sp. | reverse complement strand
AGATCGAGCGCGAGGAACGCGTCGATGTTCTTCTCGACCGAGACGCGGCTGACCATCAGGAAGATCGGCCGCGGCAGGTCGAGCACCGAATGCTCGCGCGGCCGGAAGAGCTGCGTGTCGACGCCGCGCGACCAGCGCATGATCCGCTTGAAGCCGCGGGCCGCGAGATCCTTTTCCAGCGTCGTCGTCGCCACCATCACGCCGTTGCCGGCGTTGTGGAACCGCCGGAGCGCCGCATAGGTCGCGCGCTCGGGAACCGGCAGCCGCGCCGACAGATATTCCGGATAGCGGGTGTGGTAGCTCGTCGTGAACGGCCGCCGCCGCTTGAGGCAGTAGCGACGCGTCATGACGCCGATCGGGCCTTCGGTGGCGATGTGAATATGCGTCGGCGCGATCTCGTCGATCCGCCTCGTGATGGTCGCGGGCCGCACCAGCGATAACCGGATCTCGCCGTAGCTCGGCATCGGCACGGTCCGGAAGCCTTCGGGAGTCAGATAGGCGATCTCGATCTCGGCGCCGAGTTCCGTTGCGGACTGGCCGACGTTCTCCAGCGAACGCACCACTCCGTTGATCTGCGGGCGCCACGCATCGGTGGCGATGAGGAGCTTCATCAGGCGGCTTGTGGCTCCACCCGAATTGGTTGAGCGATCGCGATCTCGGGGTCCATGACCTCAACCTCGGCCTTGATGGCCGTCCAGCGCACCAGTTCCAGCACACCATCGTAGTTCTCGACGATTGCGGTGCAGGATTCAACCCAGTCGCCGGTGTTGATGTAACGGATGCCCGCGAGGTCGGACATCGCGGCGTGGTGGATGTGGCCGCAGATCACGCCGTCCATGCCGTGGCGATGCGCCTCGGCCGACAGCGTGTCCTCGAACTTGCCGATGTAGTTCACGGCATTCTTGACCTTGAGCTTTGCCCAGGCGGACAGCGACCAGTAGGTCAGTCCCATCCGGCGGCGCACGGCGTTGAGGCGCGTGTTGACCGCCAGCGCCGTGACGTAGGCCCAGTCGCCGAGCAGCGCCAGCCAGCGCGCATGGCGCACCACGAGATCGAAATGGTCGCCGTGGATGACGAGATAGGTCTTCCCGTCGGCCGTCTCGTGAATGATCGTATTGACGATCTCGATGCCGCCGAACGACGTGCCGAGGTAATCGCGCAGGAACTCGTCGTGGTTTCCCGGCACGTAGATCAGCCGGGTTCCCTTGCGCACCTTGCGCAGCAGCTTCTGAACGACGTCGTTATGCGCCTGCGGCCAGTACCAGCTCTGCTTCAGGCGCCAGCCGTCGATGATGTCGCCGACGAGGTAGATCGTGTCGGCCTCGTGCCATCGGAGGAAATCGAGCAGCAGGTGGGCCTGACATCCCTTGGTCCCGAGATGGACATCCGAGATGAAGAGCGTCCTGACGCGCCGGACGTTGGGATCGTAGCGCACAATCGACCTCGTGTTCGCGGGCACCTGTCAACATGAGTCCGATTGCAGAACGATGACGCCTGCCGCCGCATGTCACGCACCGGTCATCTGACGGGTGAGTCGGTCGAATTTCGGGCGCCGCTCGCGAGATCGTGGGCGACACGGGTTGGCGCGACGCCGGGCACGGCCTATCGTCCGTCTCCGGTCATTCGATGAATCCCGTCCTCGGCATCGCCCTCAAGATCGTCTCGGCACTCGCGTTCACGCTGATGGCGGCGGCCGTCAAGCTCGTCTCGTTCGGGCAGGAAGGCTTCCCGACCGGTCAGGTCGTGTTCTGCCGCTCGCTGTTTGCGCTCCTGCCGGTCTTCCTCTGGCTCGGGTACGAGCGCGAACTCTCCAGCGCCTGGCGGACGCAGAACGCCAGGGGCCATTTTCGCCGCGCCGTCATCGGCAGCGCCGGCATGTTCTGCGGCTTCGGTGCGCTGCTGCTGCTGCCGCTCCCCGACGCCACGGCGATCGGCTATGCCGCGCCGCTCATCACGGTCGTTCTCGCCGCGCTCGTGCTCAAGGAGACGGTGCGCATCTATCGCTGGACCGCCGTGCTCGTCGGCTTCGCCGGCGTCATCGTGATGCTGCTGCCGCATCTCTCGGCCGGCACGCTGGCGCAGGGCTTCGGCGGCACGGCCGCGCGCGGCGTCCTGCTCGGCCTCGCCGGCGCGATCTGCGCCGCCTTCGCCATGATCGAGGTCCGCAAGCTGACGTCGAGCGAAACCACGGGCGCGATCGTCTTCTACTTCTCGCTGATGGCGACGGTCCTCGGCTTCCTGACGTTTCCCGCAGGGTTTCTGGTCGCCGACTGGGCCTGGAAGATGCCGAGCCTGCGCGATTTCGGGCTACTCGTGCTCATGGGGACGCTGGGCGGCATCGGCCAGATCACGCTGACCCAGAGCTACCGCCACGCGGACGCGTCGGTGGTGGCGCCGTTCGACTATACGAGCATGATCTGGGCGATCGTGATCGGCTGGCTGCTGTTCGGCGACCTGCCGGACCGGCTGGTGCTCGCCGGATCGGCCATCGTGATCGGCTCGGGCATCTTCGTGATCCTGCGCGAGCGGGCGCTCGGCATCGAGCGCAAGCGCCAGATGAGCGCGGGCCCGAACCGCGCGCTGTAGGACGCGCTTGCCAAACCGCGCGCGACTGCCTAGGTCGGGTTCGTCTCCTTGGGGTGCGCGGAACCGCGCTGAGAGGCTCAAAGCCAACCCATCGAACCTGAACCGGTTCAGACCGGCGGAGGAAAGCGAGATGAGCAGCGAACGCGCGCCGTCGGCGCGCCGGCACGTGCCCGTCGATCACCGCGTCTATGCCATCCTCGATCCCGCGCGCACGCGCGATCGGGACCTCGCTACGCTGGCCGATGCCGCGGTGCGCGGCGGCGCGACGCTACTGCAATATCGCGACAAGAGCAGCGAAACCCGCGTCATGATCACGCGCGCCCGCGCGATCGTTGGCGCCGTCGGCGGGCGCATCCCGGTGCTCGTCAACGACCGCGTCGACGTGGCGCTCGCGGCCGGCGCCGACGGCGTGCATGTCGGGCGCGACGACATGGCGCCCACCGATGCCCGCCGGCTGCTCGGTCAGGGCGCCATCGTCGGCATCACCATCAAGGACGCGGACGATCTCGCCGGCCTTGACCCGGCGTTGGTCGATTACGGCACGATCGGCAGCGTGTTTCCGACCGCGAGCAAGGACCTGGCCGATCCGCCGATCGGCCTCGACGGTCTCGCGCGTCTCGGAAAGGCCGCGACCGCGCGGGCGGCGCTTCCGGTCGGCGCCATCGCCGGCATCGACGCCGGCAACGCCGCCGCCGTCATCGCCGCTGGCGCGGACGGCATCGCCGTGATCGGCGCCATCTTCATGGCCGACGATCCTGTGGCGGCAACCGCGGACCTGCGGCGCATCGTCGATGCGGCGACGGGGCGCCGCGCGCCATGAGCGCGCCCGTCGCGGTCACCATCGCCGGTTCGGATTCGGGCGGCGGCGCCGGCCTCCAGGCCGACCTGAAGACTTTTTCGGCGCTGGGCGTCTACGGCGCCAGCGTCGTGACCGCGCTGACGGCCCAGAACACGCTGGGCGTTCAGGCGATCCACGAGGTGCCGCCGGAGTTCGTCGGCCGGCAGATGGACAGCGTCTTCGGCGACCTCGCGGTCCGGGCCGTGAAGATCGGCATGCTCGCCACGGTGCCCGTGATCGATGCCGTCGCCGACGGCCTCGCGCGGCACGGAACCCGCGGCGTCGTGCTCGATCCGGTGATGGTCGCGACCAGCGGGGACCGGCTGCTTGCGGCCGATGCGGTGGATGCCTTGCGGCGGCGGCTGTTTCCGCTCGCGGCCGTCGTGACGCCGAACCTGCACGAAGCGGCGGCCCTGCTCGACTGCGCGCGGGCCGACGACGAGCGCGAGATGGAGCGACAGGCGCTGGCGCTGCTCGCTTTCGGTGCGGCCGCGGTGCTGGTCAAGGGCGGCCACGGCGGCACCGGGCCGGGCCGGGAGAGCGAGAGCGTCGATGTGCTCGCAACCTCTCAGGGTGTCACCTGGTTCGCGGCGGCACGCATCCGGACCGGGAACACGCATGGCACGGGCTGTACGCTCTCCGCCGCGATCGCGGCCGGGCTCGCGCGCGGCATGACGCTCGACGAAGCGCTGGATCGTGCGAAAACCTATGTGACGCAGGCGATTGCCGCCGCCGATCGGCTGCAAATCGGCCATGGTCACGGCCCAACGCATCATTTTCATGCTTGGTGGTGAATGACCGGAGCGCATCGGTGACGAACGTGACTGACCCGACCGGCGCCGGCGCCTCGCCCCGCGTCTCGCGACGGCGCGCGCTCGGCGCGGCGCTGGGAGCGGCCGCGCTCGCCGCGCCCGCCGTCGCGCGCGCCGAACCGGCGGTGCGTTGGCGGATGGCGACCTCCTGGCCGAAGAACCTCCCTGGTCCGGGCGTTGCGGCGCAGCGCATCGTCGACCGGGTCGCGGAGATGACCGGCGGCCGGTTCGCGATCCAGTTGTTCGGCGCGGGCGAGGTCGTGCCGGCGTTCGAGGTGCTCGACGCCGTCGGCGGCGGCGCGGTCGAGTGCGGCCATTCGGCCTCGTTCTTCTGGCAGGGGAAGATGGCCGCTGCGGTGTTCTTCACCACGGTACCGTTCGGACTGCTGCCGGCGGAGCATCAGGCCTGGATCGAGCAGGGCGGCGGGCGCGCCCTGTGGGGCCAGCTCTACGCGCCGTTCGGGGTCAAGCCTTTCCTCGCCGGCAACACCGGACCATCGCTCGCCGGCTGGTTCCGGCGCGAGATTCGTACCCTCGACGATGTGCGCGGGCTGCGCATCCGGGCGCAGGGCATCGGCGGCGAAGTCTGGCGGCGGCTCGGCGCCACGCCGGTGTCCATCCCGCCCGGAGAAATCCCGACGGCGCTCTCGACCGGGGCGATCGACGCGGTCGAGTTCCTCTCGGCATCGAACGACATGGCGCTCGGCCTGCACAAGGCCGCCCCGTTCTACGCCCGCGGCGGCTTCAACAAGCCGAACGGGGCGGCGGAACTGCTCGTCGCGCGCAGCGCCTGGGATGCCCTGCCGCAGGACCTCCGCGCCATCCTCCAGGCTGCCTGCGACGCGGCGCATTCGTCCGGGCTGGCCGACGCCGAACACGCCAACGCGATCGCCCTGACGCGGCTGGCCGAAGAACAGAAGACGCAGGCCATCGTTCTGCCCGACGAACTCATCGGGCGCGCGCGGGCCGCCACCCGCGACATCATCGCGGAGATCGCCCGATCGGGCGCGCTCGCCGACCGGATCCGCGCCTCTTACGAGGACGCGCGCGACCGCTCGACGGCGTCGCGCCGCATGTCGCAGGATCTGCTGCGCACCTTCCAGCGCGGCTGAAGCGCCGAAAGCAGCGCCCGCCGGCAACCCGACGGGCTTGACAGCGTTCTGTTTTCTGAACGATTTCGTTCGTCAGGAAAAACGGAGCCCGCCGTGGGCATCGAAGGCCGCGACAAGTCGAAGTCACTGGAAGCGGGCGCGCTGGCGCTCTCGGGTCAGCTTGGCAAGACGATCCAGCGGCTGCGCAAGTCGTACAATCTCTCGCTGTCTGAACTGGCCGAGCAGTCGGGCGTCGCAAAGTCGATCATCAGCCAGATCGAGCGCAACGAGACCAATCCTACGCTGGCGACGATCTGGCGACTGAGCCAGGCGCTCGACGTCTCGGTCGAACGGTTTCTGACGCAGACCGACGACGAACCCTTCGTCCAGAAATCGACCAAGGCCGATACGCCGCTGATCGTGACCGACGACGGCCGCTGCCGGCTGGCCATCATCGGCTGGCTGAAGACGGTCGAATGGCTGCAATGGTACGATTTCGTCGCCGACCCCGGTGGCGTGCTCGATTCCGATGCCCACCAGCGCGGTTCGATCGAGTGCCTTTCGGTGCGCGCCGGCGAACTCGAGGTCGAGGTGGCCGGCGTCAAGGAAACCGCCCGCGCCGGCGAGACGCTGCGCTACCGCTGCGACCGCCCGCACGTGATCCGCAATCTCGGCGCGGTGGAGGCCCGGGCGACCATGGTCTGCATCCTCAAGGCCGCGGTGATGGACTGAGCCCGGACGGTCAAAGCCGACCGCCGGCCAGCACGATCGCGGCGAGCACGATCACCACGGAGACGCCCAGAACGGCCGCGGCGAGCGCCGGGGAACCGCCATCCGAGCGGCGCATGTCCGTATAGTCGCGCGCGGGTTTCCGGCCGCCGATCATGGCGCCCAGCAGGTTGTCGCGTCCGATCATCCCGTACGTGACGTTCGCGATCGCGTGCATCGTGGCCAACGACAGCATCAGATAGAAGCCCACCGCGTGAAAGCGGGTGAACAGGTCGACGATCGCGTCGGGCGCCCGGTCCATCACCAACACGCGGCGCAGGACTGCATCGCGCGCGAACAGCCCCGAGACGGCCTGCGCCATCGCCAGCCCGAGCAGGGCGAAGATCATCAGCGCACCGAGCGGATTATGGCCGAGAAAGCTCAGGTATCGGCCCTGCGCCAGCGCGCGCAGGTAATGGCCGAGCCGGCGCGGCGTCGGCAGGAATGCCGCGAACCGGGCGGTGCTACCGCCCACGAAGCCCCAGATGACGCGGAATACGACCAGCGCCAGCATCGCGTAGCCGTTCCACTTGTGCCAGACACGGCCGGCGTCGCCATAGGCATGCGTGAGCCAGCCCAGAGCGACGACCACGACCAGCGCGGCGTGAAACAGACGCGTCGGCAGGTCCCAGGCAGGCACGTCGTCATGCGCCGCTCGGTCGCGCGCCGGCCGCGGCGGGAGATCGGCCGCCCGGTGGTCCGGCGCAGGCAAGCGGTGCCTCGACACGATCTGGTCTCGATAGGCCGGCATGACCCACCGATCATGGGCGAAAGCGATGCCGGAAGTCCACGCCGATGCTGGATTTGCTCCGACATAAGACATCGTCAGCCAATTCAAGGCTAACATCATGTTTTGTCTTATCATTCGTATTTACGACGGCCGGTTGGAGAGTAGCTTGGCTGCGGATTCTGATATAACGGGGACAAAAAGGAGCGCCCGTGATCCACGACCCCTGCGCCTTGCTCGATCGCTTGCTTCGCGAGCCCGGCGAAAATGACTGGCTGGAGTTCAAGGTCAACAATGCCGATCCAATGGACATCGGCGAG
>CAZVMY010000142.1:2023-7199 GCA_964628955.1 uncultured Methylocystis sp. | reverse complement strand
GCATCTTCAGCCCGAAGGCGATGTTGTCGCGGACCGTCTTATGCGGATAGAGCGCGTAATCCTGGAACACCATGGCGATGTCGCGCTGGCCGGGGCCGAGGTCGTTGACGACGCTTTCGCCGATCCTGACCTCGCCGCCGGTCACCGATTCGAGCCCGGCGATCATCCGCAGCAGGGTGGACTTGCCGCAGCCGGACGGCCCCACGAGCACGAGGAATTCGCCGTCAGCCACGGCGATGTCGATCCCGTGCAGCACCTGCACGGGGCCGAACGCCTTCGTCACCCCTCGAATGTCGAGCGCGGCCAAGCGGACCTCCCTGGTCGAGACGCCGATCGTTGTCGGTCTTGTGTCTTATAGAAGACTGAACATTTCTGGAGCCGCGAGTCAACGGGTTCTGTCGGCGATCGGGCGTCCGGCCGGGCGAATCGGCTGCTGGCGGCGGAAATGCGCGGTCAACACCGGCGCGTCTTTCCGAAACGCCAAGTCTTGTATTAGACACAAGACTTGGCTTAGGGTCGTCTCGTCCCACCCCTGACGGATCCCATGGCCCGCGTCCTCACCGTCGGCATCGCCGTTCTCGACTACGTCTTCGCGATCGACGTCATGCCGTCGCGGCCGGAGAAGCATTTCGTCGATCGGCTCGCCGTGGTCGGCGGTGGCATGGCCGCCAATGCCGCGGTCGCCGCCTGTCGGCTGGGTGGCGAGGCGATTCTGGTCACCCGGCTCGGCGACGATCTCGCCGCCGGGGAGATCGTCACCGGTCTCGAACGCGAGGGTGTCGACTGCCGGTTCGTGCGTCGGGTGCCGGGCTGTACCTCCTCGATCTCGGCCGTGGTCGTGGATGCGAAGGGCGACCGCATGATCGTCAATCACCAGGACAGGAGCTTTCCGGCCCTGCCCGACTGGCTGCCGGATCGCCTGCCCGACGGCGTCGGCGCCGCCATGGCCGACACGCGCTGGGAGGAGGGCGGTCTCGCGATCCTGACGCTCGCGCGTGAAGCCGGGGCGGTGGCGATGATCGACGTCGATCTCGCGCCGAAGTCGCAGGCTTTCCTGGACACGGCGACGCATCTCGCCTTCTCGGCCGAGGCCGCACGCCAGATCACCGGCATCGGCGACGTCGCCGATGCGGCGGCCGCGCTCGCGGCGCGCAACAGCCAGTGGCTCTCCGTTACGGACGGTCCGAGGGGTTGCTGGTATCGCGACGGCGGCACGATCCGCCATGCCCCGGCGTTCCCGGTCGAGGCGGTCGATACGCTCGCCGCCGGCGACACCTGGCACGGCGCCTTCCTGCTCGCGCTCGCCGAGGGCCGGCCGGTGGAGGACGGGATCCGTTTCGCGCAGGCCGCGGCGGCGCTCAAATGCACGCGGTTCGGCGGCCGTGCCGGCATGCCGACCCGCGCCGAGGTCGATGCCTTCCTGAAGGACCGGACGCCATGACAACCCTCTCCGCCGGCAAGCTCTGGGGCATGCGGCGCCTCGCGGATGCGCAAGGCCGCTACAAGATGACCGCGGTCGACCAGCGCCCGCCGATCGTCAACCCGATCCGCGAGAAGCGCGGCACCGCGGAGGCGCCGTGGGACGACGTCGCCGGTTTCAAGGCGATGCTGATCGAGGAATTGCAGGGCGAATCGACCGCCCTGCTGCTCGACCCGAACTATGCCTATCCGAAGGCGATCATGGCGCTCTCACCGGCCAAGGGGCTGATCCTGACGCTGGAGGATTCGGTGTTCCGCGACACGGACGAAGGCCGGCTGTCGTTCGAGATCGACGACTGGTCGGTCGAAAAGATCCGCCGCGCCGGCGGCGACGCAGTCAAGGTACTCGCCTGGTACCGGCCGGATGCGCCGGCGAGCGTCAACCGGCACCAGAAGGATTTCGTGAAGCGGATCGGCGATGCCTGCGCCCGCTTCGACATCCCGTTCCTGTTCGAACTGCTGCTCTATCCGCTGCCCGGCGAGCGGAACCAGACGACGCAGTACATCGAGATGGCCGACAAGCGCGGCGATCTCGTGCTGGAAAGCGTCGCGGAATTCGCCAAGCCCGACTACGGGATCGATATCTTCAAGCTGGAGAGTCCCGTGCCGGCGAAGGCGGTGCCGGGCGTCTGCAATCCCGGTGCCGAGCCGGTGCAGAAAATGTTCGACGAGATGGGGCGCCTTGCCGGGCGGCCCTGGGTCATGCTCTCGGCCGGCGCCGGCATGGCCGAATTCCGCGCCATCATGACCCATGCCTATGCGGCAGGCGCGTCCGGCTATCTCGCCGGCCGTGCCATCTGGCTCAAGGCCTTCCGGCATTTCCCGGACTGGGACGCGATCCGCAGCGATCTTGCCGGCGAGGCGGTCGCCTACATGCAGGACCTCAACGCGCTCACGGACGCCGAGGCGACGCCGTGGTTCCGGCATCCGAGCTTCGGCGATGGCGTGGCGCTCGAATTCGCCGAGCCCGATTTCCGCAGGCGTTACGCCGGCATGGGCGCCGGCGCATGACCGGCCCGCTGATCGGCGTCGCGGCGCTGGCGCGTCCAACCTTCGACGTACCCTACGCGAAGGAGATGGCGGCCGGCGCCTTCGCGGCGCTCGACGCAGCCGGCGTGCGGACCGTCGGGCCGCGCGGGCTGCTGTTCGACGCGGCGGCGGCACGGGCCGCGCTGGCCGAACTCGCCGGCGAGCCGCTCGACGGCATGCTGCTGCTGCAGGTGACCTTCACCGACGCGACCATGACGGTCGAGATCGCCGACCGGATCGCGGCGCCGCTGGCGATCTGGGCTTTCCCAGAGCCGCGGGCCGGCGGACGGCTGCGGCTCAACGCCTTCTGTGGCCTGAACCTCGCGCTCCATGCGCTCGGCCGCGCCGGCAGGACCGCGCGCTACCTCTATGCGGCGCCGGATATGCCCGGCCTCGACCGGACGCTCGCAGCGCCGCTTGCCGAATGGCCGGCCCTCGACGCCCGATCGGCCGTCCCCCCGCGCGCCGACGCGCCGGCGGCGACGCGAAGCGACGAAGCCGCCGCCCGCGCACTGGCGGCACTGCGCGGCAGCACGATCGGCCTCGTCGGCGAGCATCCTGCGGGCTTCGACACCTGCCGCTACGAACCGGCCGCGCTCGATGCCCTCGCGGGCATTCGCGTGCAGCCCGTTCCCCTGCCGTCGCTGTTCGACCGGGCCCGCGCGGCGCCCGATGACGCCGTCGCACGGACCCGCCACGATCTCGACCGCGCGGTCGGCAGCCTCGACGCCGTCGACCAGCCGCAGCTCGACCGCTCGCTCCGCGTCCATGCCGCGCTCGATGCGCTGCGCCGCGAGTACGGCCTCGCAGCGCTCGCCGTTCGCTGCTGGCCGGAGATGTTCACCGACTACGGCTGCGCCGCCTGCGGACCCGCCGCGCTGATGAACGGCGCCGGCGTGCCCTGCGCCTGCGAGGCGGACGTCTACGGCGCCGTGTCGCAGCTTCTCCTGCAGCATCTCGCCGGCGAACCGGCCTGGCTGGTCGACATCGTCGACATGGACGCGGCGAGCGACACGGGTGTGTTCTGGCATTGCGGCTCGGCGCCACTCTCGATGCGCGATCCGGAGGCGGGCGCGGAAGCCCAGATCCATTCCAACCGCCGCATGCCGCTTCTGATGCAGTTCCCTCTGAAGCCCGGCCGGATCTCCATCGGCCGCATCAGTCAGGCCGGCAACCGCACGGCGCTGGTGATCGGTGGCGGCGAGATCGTCCGGGCGCCGATCAGCTTCACCGGTACGAGTGGCGTCGTCCGCTTCGACGGCGGCGCGACCCCGGCGATGCACGCGCTGCTCGGCCACGGCCTCGAACACCATGTGGCGATCGCCTACGGCGAGCATCGCGATGCGCTCCATGCCGTCGCGCGCGCGCTCGGACTGCCGGTGATCGACCTGACGAAGGACGACCGGAGATGACCAATACCGTCCGCTACGGACTGATCGGTGCCGGCATGATGGGCCGGGAGCATATCCGCAACCTGGCGCTGATACCCGGCGCCCGCGTGACGGCGCTCTCGGACCCCGACGAAGGCTCGCAGGCCGAAAGCGCCCGCGCGGCAGAGCGGGCCTTCGGTGAGAAGGCCAGAGTATTTGCCGATCATCGCGCGCTCATCGCGTCGGGCGAGGTCGACGCGCTGGTGATCGTCAGTCCCAACGACACCCACACGGCGATCCTCGGCGACATCTTCGCGGCACCGAAGGCGCTGCCTGTGCTCGTCGAGAAGCCGGTCTGCACTCGTCTCGAGGATTGCGCGCCGCTCGCCCGCGCGGCCGCCCTTCACAAGGCGCCGATCTGGGTCGCCATGGAATACCGCTACATGCCGCCGGTCGCGGAACTCCGGCGCGAGATCGCCGCCGGCACGATAGGCGCGCTGAAGATGCTGGCGATCCGCGAACACCGGTTCCCGTTCCTGGAGAAGGTCGGCGACTGGAACCGCTTCACGGAGCGCACCGGCGGGACTCTCGTCGAGAAATGCTGCCATTTCTTCGACCTGATGCGCCTGATCGCCGAAGACGAGCCCGTCCGCGTCTATGCGTCCGGCGCCATGGACGTGAACCACCGGACCGAGCGCTACGGCGGGCGGCAGCCGGACATCCTCGACAACGCCTATGTCGTCGTCGACTTCCGGAACGGCCGGCGTGCGCTCCTCGATCTCTGCATGTTCGGCGAGGGGTCGTATTTCCAGGAGGAGATCGCCGCGACAGGCGACCGGGGGAAGGTGGAATGCTTCATTCCCGGTCCCGCGCGGTTCTGGCCGGGCGGCACGGAGCGCGCGTCCGAGATCGTGGTCAGCCCGCGCGATCCGAAGAGCCCGGTCAGGCGTCCGGTCGATGTCGATCACGCGATCCTTGCGGCGGGCGACCACCACGGTTCGACGTTCTACCAGCACATGGGCTTCAACCGCGCGATCACCGAGGGCGCGCCGGTCGAGGTCACGATGGAGGACGGGCTGAAAGCCGTCCGGATCGGCCTCGCGGCCGAACTTTCGGCAAAGGAAGGACGGGCGATCGCGCTGGATTTCTGACCGTCAGCTGAGCTCGCTGAGGTAATGCAGGTCCTCGGTCCGGCACAGGCTGACGCGCCACTCGACGGGGGTGCCGTCGATCGCCTCGGCGATGCGGTCGATCAGCAGCAGCGGCGTGCCCCAGAGGATGCCCAGAACCGCGGCATC
>CAZVMY010000142.1:0-2013 GCA_964628955.1 uncultured Methylocystis sp. | reverse complement strand
AATCCACAAGCATAACGACGAAAACCACATCTAAAAGTTAGAAAAGAATAAACACCTTTCCACATACGATCAACACAACCGCGGCATCCATCGCGCGGGCGGGAACGGCCTTCAACTGCTCGCGACCCCGCGCGACGGTGACGCCGAACCGGGTGGAATAAACCTCATAGAGGTTGTTCGGGATCGGACCTGACTCGAGTCCGCCGAACAGGCTCGCCGGGACGCTGATGTATTCCGAGATCGCGGCACGTCCCGCGAGCGACCGGACGCGGCGGATGCGGATCACCTCCTCGCCCTCGGAGAGCCCGAGCCTGGCGCGCTCGTCTCGATCGGCTTTCCCGCGCTCGACCGAGCGGATCGTACTTTCGGGGAATACGGGCGGCCCCTCGTCGGGCTTCAGCTTGAAGAACTGGAAGAGGATGCGCGCCTCGTCGTGTTTCGCCACGAAGGTGCCGCGCCCCTGCCGGCGGCGGAGCAGCTTCGCCGCGGTCATGTCGTCGAGCGCCTTGCGCACCGTGCCGGGGCTGACACCGAGCTCCTGCGCGATCTGCGCCTCGCTCGGCAGGATCTGGCCCGGCTGCCAGGTGCCATCGGCGATGCGCTGCATCAGCTTCTCGCGGACGCGCGCATACAGCGGCCGGAAGCCGAGGGAGGCCTCGTCGGGCCGCTCGTCGCCATCCAGAGGATCCGTCTCCGCCATGCTCTCGTCCGCGTTGACCCGTGTAACTCTTGTGTCTTATACAAGACCCTAGAAACGGCGCGAACACAAGCGCGTTGGCTCTCACGCACCGCGCGGGACATGACCCAGAGGGGAAAATCGATGAGCATTCCGCATCTTCTCGTGCACAGCCCCAAGGACACGGTCGGCGTCGTCGTGGTCGAGGGGCTGAAGTCGGGGACGCCGATGCTCTGCGTCGTGACGGAGAACAATTCTTCCTTCGAACTCGAGGCCGCGATGGACGTGCTGATCGGCCACAAAGTGGCGCTGAAGGACATCGCGAAGGGCGATACGATCTGGAAGTACGGCGAGGACATCGGCAAGGCCGTGGCCCCGATCGGCAAGGGCGAGCACGTCCACGTCCACAACGTCAAGACGAAGCGCTGGTGAGGAGCGAGCAATGACCATCGTCGCCGATTTCAACGCGGCCAGGACCGCGCTGCGCACCGTCAAGGCGCGCAAGATCGAGATGCCCGCCTTCAAGGCGCCCACCCACCGCAAGAGCCGCTCGCGCACGATGCAGATCACCGGCTGGCGCCGCGAGAACGGCCGGGTGGGGGTGCGCAACCACGTGGTGCTGCTGCCGCTCGACGATCTGTCGAACGCCGCCTGCGAGGCGGTCGCGCACCAGATCAAGGGCACGCTCGCCTTGCCGCATGCCTACGGCCGGCTGCAGTTCGGCGAAGACCTCGAACTGCATTTCCGGACGCTGATCGGCATCGGCTCGAATCCGAACGTCGCGGCCGTCGTCGTCATCGGCATCGAGGACGGCTGGACGAAGCGCGTGGTCGACGGCATCGCGAAAACCGGCAAGCCCGTCGTCGGCTTCGGCATCGAAGGCGTCGGCGACATCGGCACGATCGCCAAGGCTTCTTACGTCGCCAAGGAGTTCCTGCAATGGGCCTCCGAACTGCCGCGCGTGAAATGCGACATGGCCGAACTCTGGATCTCGACCAAATGCGGCGAGAGCGACACCACGACCGGCCTCTCGTCCTGTCCGACCGTGGGCAACATGTACGACAAGCTGATCCCGAAAGGCGTCTACGGCGTCTTCGGCGAGACGTCCGAGATCACTGGTGCCGAGCATCTGTGCAAGGCGCGGGCCGCCACGCCCGAGATCGGCGAGAAATGGTACCGGATGTGGAAGGCTTATCAGGACGACGTGATCGAGGCGCACAAGACCGACGATCTATCCGACAGCCAGCCGACCAAGGGCAACATCGCCGGCGGCCTGACGACGATCGAGGAGAAGGCGCTCGGCAACATCCAGAAGATCGGCAAGAAGTGCCTGGTCG
>CAZVMY010000141.1:0-7267 GCA_964628955.1 uncultured Methylocystis sp. | reverse complement strand
GTGGAGGTCGTGCTCGACGCGGGCGCGCATCTTGTCGTCGGTGTCGGTCTCGCCGCGCAGGCCGTTGACCTGCGCCCAGCCGGTGATGCCGGGCAGCACGTTGTGGCGGCGCGCGTAGAGGGCGATGCGGCGCTCGTAGGCGCGATCGTGGGCGAGCGCGTGCGGACGCGGCCCGACGAGCGACATCTGCCCGATGAGGACGTTCACGAGCTGCGGCAGTTCATCGAGATTCCAGCGGCGGAGAACGCGACCGACGGTCGTGATCCGCGGGTCGTGCGCCGTGGCCTGCGACACGACCGGTCCGTCCTCCAGCACCGTCATGGTGCGGAACTTCAGGATGCGGAACGTTTCCTGGTTGAACCCGTAGCGCCGCTGCCGGAAGAACACCGGACCCGGGCTGTCCAGCTTGATCGCCACGGCGATCGTGGCGAACAGCGGCGCGAGCAGCACGAGCCCCACCAGCGCGACCACGACGTCGAAAAGACGCTTCTGGACCAGCTCGACCATCGTCAGCGGGCGCCGCACCAGCTCGATCGTGGCGACGGACCCGGTCCGTGCGATGCGCGCGTCCTTGAAGCGGCCGAAGACGCGCTCGGACGCGAGATGGATCGAGGCCGGCGTGGTCAGGAAGGCTTCGATCGCCCGGTCGACGGCATCCTGAGGACCGGCCGGCATGAACACCATGACGTCGTCCGGCTTCAGCCGCCGCGCGTCCCGCACCGCTTCGGCGAGGACGCCGTCGAGCGTCGCCTCGTCGGTCGCGGCGAGGTCGGCGACCGACGACATGCCGACGATGCGCATGCCGAGATTCCACGGCTGATGGCAGCGGGCGAACTCGGTGATCGCGGCCTCGTCACCCACGAGGTAGATGCGCCGGGCCTCGACCGTTCCAGTCTTGCTGGCGATCTGGACGAGGCGCACGAGCAGGCGCCGGACCACGATCAGCGCCAGGAAGCCCAGCACGTAGAACAGGACGACCGTGCCGCGGGAGAACAGGTCGCTCGTCTTGGTGAAGAAGCCGAGCGCCATGCCGGCGAGGAACGCGACGTTCCAGACCTGGAATACCCGGCGGACGTGGTCGCGGATGTCGAGATAGCGGCCGATGTCGTAATCGTGACGGGCGCCCGTCGCGAAAAGAACGAGCGCGGCGACGACGCTGCCGAGTTGCAGGAGCGTGCCTGCGACGCCGACGTCGCCGTAGAGGGCTAGATGATAGACGGTGCCGGTCGCGATCGCGGTGGTCACGATCGCGCCGGCGTCGGCGGCCGCGGCCAGGGCCGCGAAGCCAACGCGGGTGCGCACGGCGGCCCCCGAGTGTCGAACCGGCAGGAAACGGCGGGGGAGATCCAGACCGACCGCGACGGCGCGGTCTCTCACCAGGGTCATGTCGACTGCTCCAGAACGGGACGTCCGGGACCGGTTTGACCCGGCGCCCGACGTCTGCCGTGCCGGATCGCAATCGGCGTGCCGGCCCGCCCGGCAAGGAAATGTTAAGGTAAATCACTTCTAAACGGCCGACGGTGTCGTGGCGGCGCGCAGACTGCCGCGGCATCTCGCCCGCCCTCGTGCGCTACGGACGGACTTCACGGCGTGATGGAACGGACCGACGACCGCGAGCACGACCGCGCCGCCGGTCACCCGTCGCCGGACGACGGACGGGTCGATCTGGGCGAGCTTTTCGCCATTCTGGCGGCCCGGCGGCGCGGCATTGCCTTCGTGACCTGCGCCGTCGCCGGAGCCGCCCTCGCCTATGTCTACACCGCGACGCCGCTCTACACGGGCGAGACGGCGGTGCTCTACGATCCGCGGCAGCGCGGCGTGCTCGCGCGCGAGCAGCAGGCTGCGACCCCGACCACCGACGCCGCCGAGGTCGACAGCCAGGTCAAGATCATCGCCTCCGACGCGGTGCTCGGGCGCGTGGTCGCGGCCGAACGTCTGGCCGACGATCCGGAGTTCGGCGAAGGCGCGCCGGGATTGCGGGGCCTCGTGCTCGGCGCGATCGGATTGGGGCGTGGCATGACGACCGCCGGCGCCGAGGAACGGACGGCGGCGGCGCTTCGGGCTCTCTCGGGCAACGTAACCGTCAAGCGCTCCGAGCGGACCTACGTGATCGAGATCGAGGTCACCAGCCGCGATCCGCGCACGGCCGCACGGCTCGCCAACGCCGTGGCTCGCGCCTACGCGGCAGATCAGCAGGACGCCAAGGCCGCCAGCGCGCGCCGGGAAGGCGACTGGCTGGACGGCCGGCTCGACGAACTCCAGGCCCGGGTGCGCGAGGCCGAACGGGCAGTCGAGGATTACAAGCTCGCCAACCGGATCGTGCTGGCGAACGGCAAGCCGATCAACGACCAGGACATCGAAACGGCGGCGGAGACGCTGGCCACCGCCCGCACCCGCACGGCCGAGACCAAGGCGAAGCTCGACCAGATCCAACGGCTGATCCGTGCCGGCCAGGCGCCCGACGCCCTGCCCGATCCGATCCGATCCGGCGTGATCGAGCGTCTTCGCCAGCAGTTCGCCGAGATCACCAGGCAGGAGGCGAGCTTGCGCCGCACGCTCGGCCCGAGGCATCCCTCCTATCTGGAGGTGCAGCAGCAGCTCACGGAGACGCGGCGGCTCATCGCGGAGGAACTGCGCCGGATCGCCAGCGCCACGGCCAACGAACTGCAGATCGCACGCGAGGCGGAAACCGCGGCCGAGCGGCAGGCGGAGCAGATCCGGCTCGCGGCGTCGAGCACAGGACAGACGTCGATCCGCCTGCGCGAGCTCGAGCGCGGCGTCGAGGCGAGCCGCGCGGTCTACGACCGCTTCCTGCGCGCACGGGAAGCGATCGGCCAGGATGCCGCCGACAGCGCTCAGGTGCGCGTGATCGCGGTCGCGACCACGCCACAATACCCGTCCAGCCCGCGCAAGACGCCGATCATGGCGCTGGCACTCGCGATCGGACTCGGCCTCGGCGTCAGCCGCGCGCTCCTGCTCGACCATCTGGCGCGCTCGGCCAGACCCCGGGGCGACACGAAGCAACCGGCCCCGCCCGCGATCATCGCGACCCTCCCGCCGATGCCCGGCGAGGGCCTCCTGACACGGCTCAGACGGTTGAGCCCGCTTCCCGAGACGGCAGCGAGCGCGGCGCTGCTGCGGCCGAACACGCGGTACGCGCGGGCCGTCACGGAGGTGCTCGACAAGCTCAAGGAAACGGGCGCCGCCGGTGGACGCCGCACGCTGCTCGTTGCCGGCGGCGGTACCGGCGAGGCGAAGACCGCGCTCGCGCTGAACATGGCATGGCTGACGGCGGCCCGCGGCCTCCGTACGCTCGTGGTCGACGCCGACGTCAGGCGGCAGCAACTCTCGCGCATGGTCGGCGCCGCCGGCACGGCCGGCACGCTCCTGCTCGACGGCGGCCGGGTGGCGGCAAGGTGCATCGGACCGGACTGGATCAGGGGGCCGGTCGTCGTGTCGACCGCCGAGGGAACGGATGCGGCAGGCGAACCGGACGCGGACGGCGCGGCGTTCGAGGTCGTGATCCTCGACGGCCCGGACGTCGGCGACCTCGCCGCCCTCGCGGCCCTCGCGCGGCAGGCAGACGACGTGCTCGTCGTCGCGGCCGGCGCGGCCGAGGCCCGGCAGATTGCCGATATGGCGGCACGCGGCGACATCCCGGCGGATCGCCTGCGCGGCATCGTCACGGCCACCGACCCGTCGGAGCGGCGCGCGGAGGCAGCGTGAGCGAGACCGCGCTGTCGAGCGGCGGACGCGGTCGGATCGTACCGATCGAGCGCGGCGCCAGGCTGGCCGGATTCGGCCAGTGGCTGCTCCTCGTGGCGATCCTGCTGTTCTTCGCCGTCTCGCCGCAGGTGCTGTTCGTCCTGGGACTCAATTACGAAGCGCCCGGCGGGTCGGCGCTCCACAAGGTCCACCCCGGCACCTTCGTCCTCATGGCGGCGGTTCTGGCGATCGCTCTGGCGCGCGGCAATCCGATTGGCTTCGGCGCCGCCTTCCTCGCCCGGACTCCGGAAACGATGCCCTACCTGTTCGGCTGCGGGCTGCTGCTGTGGCACATCGTCGGCGTGCAGAAGGTGCCGTTCACGCCGGTGATCGACACGTTCCTCATGCCCGTCCTCCTGCTGGCCGCCGTGCGGTCGTGCGACGCGACGACCCGAAGCCGGCTCGGGCGGCTTCTTCACCTGCTCATGGGGCTCAACGCGCTCGTGGCGCTGGCGGAGTTCCTCACCGGCTGGCGGCTCACGCCCTATTATGCCGGCACGGTGCTGATCACCGACGACTGGCGGTCGACGGCATTGCTCGGCCATCCGCTCGGCAACGCCGCAGTGACCGGCGTTTACGTCCTCCTGCTGGTCGCAGGTGGCGGCGGCCTGACGCCGGCGCGCCGGTCGGCGATGCTCGCGTTGCAGATGGCAGCAGTGGTCTCGTTCGGCGGACGCGCCGCGCTGGTCGTGCTGCTCGCCGTACTCGCGCTCCTCGCCGTGGCGGGCCTCGTTCGCGTGCTCAGGGGTGGCCGCATCGACCTGAGGCAGGCGGCGGCGGCAGCGGCGATCCTGCCGCTGCTGGCGGTGCTCGGCGGGGCCCTGTTCGAGGCAGGCTTCTTCGACCGGCTGCTCACGCGGTTCGTCTCGGACGGCGGCAGCGCCGGAACGCGGCTCGCGATGTTCCGGCTGTTCGAGGTCGTGCCGCTAAGGGATCTCCTGATCGGGCCGGATCCTGCCGTGATCGAGACCTACAAGATCGTGGAGGGGCTGGAGTTCGGCATCGAGAGCTTCTGGGTGGGCTTCGTGCTGAACTACGGGCTGATCGTCAGCCTGATCTTCTTCGCGGGGCTAGGTGCCTTCTGCGCGGCGCTGGTGCGCATCGCCGGGCCAGGCGCGGTCCTGCCGCTCCTGTTTTTCTTCGTCGTGGCCAGCACATCCGTCAGCATCTCGGCCAAATCCGTGGTGCTGGGCCAGATCACGGCGCTGGTGCTGATCTTGCTGTCGAGGGAGCCGGCGCAGCGCATGCGCCAGGCCGCGACGGAGATCGGCACATGGATCGTCCCAATCCGGGACAGACGGGGCACGACCGGCCGCTGAGCGGCGGCCAGGGCCGCCTCATCGTGGACCTGACGCATTGCGGCCGACACGTCACCGGCCTCGAACGGATCGCGCTCGACCTGTTCTCGGCCGAGGCGCTGGCGCCGTTCGCGGTCGAGGCGGTCCGGGCTGGCGGGCGTTTCGGGATGATGCTGGCGCAGAATGCCGGACTGCCGCTGCGCGCGCTCTGCCGGCCGCACGATCTCGTGCTGTGCCCGGGCTTTCCCCCCGCACCGCTGCTCACGCTGCTCGGCGACCGGGTGCTGCCCTACGTCCACGATCTCTTTCTGCTGACGCGGCCCCACGACCTCAACGTCCGCGCGAAGCTCTACATGGCCGCGCCGTTCCGGCTCGCCGTCAGGCGCCTGCCTGCATTCCTCGTCAATTCCGAAACCACCCGGGAAGCGTTGCGCGGGCATTGCCGCCCCGATGCGCGCATCGTGCTCTACCGGCCCAGGGTGGACAACGTGTTCGGGCTCGAGTCCGCCGGACGGATGGAACGGCAGGCGCCGGGCAAGCGGCTTCGGCTGGTCGCGATCGGCACGGTCGAGCCGCGCAAGAACCTGCTCGCGGCTGCGGCGATCGTCACGGCGCTCCGGGCCCAAGGCGTGACCGGAGCCTCGCTCGACGTACTCGGCCGCATCGGCTGGGGAGACGATGCCGCCGCGCTCGCGGCCGTGCCCGGCGTTACGCTGCACGGCTACCAGCCCGCCCCGACGGTGCGCCGGATCGCGAGCGAAGCCGACATGTTCATCTCGACTGCGCACGACGAGGGGCTGGGATTGCCGCTGCTCGAAGCGCAGCATGGCGGGCTGCCGGTGCTGGCTCCGGACAAGCCGGTGTTCCGCGAGGTGCTGGGCGGGAGCGGTCTGCTGATCGACCCGGCGCAGCCGGCCGCGACGGCAGTCCGAATCCTGGAGAGCGTCGCCGCTCCCGGCTGGCTGGCGGGGCAGGCGGCGGCGGCTCAGGCCAATCTGCGTCGCTGGAACCGGCTCGCGTCGGGTGATCGCGCCAACGTCATGGCCCTCATCTCGGATCGCCTCGCCGCACGGATGCCCGTTGCCGCCACGGCCGGCTCCCGCAAACGGAGCGCCTGAGCGATGCTGCTGAAGCACACGCTCCTCTACCTGCCGGCGCAGTTGCTGGCGCCGCTGTTCCAGTTCCTCGCGGCCGTGATCTGGACCCACTGGCTGCTGCCCGAGGCCTACGGGCTGCTCACGCTGATCATCGCCTTGCAGGATCTCGTCTTCCTGGCCTGCCTGTCGTGGTGGTCGCATTACACGATGCGCTATTTCGGCACTCTCGCGGACGGGTCCGAGCGCGCGCGCTACCAGCGGATGGAAGCGAGCATCCTGATCGCGACCTCCCTCCTCCAGATCCTCGCGACGGCGCTCGCCTTCCTCGTGCTGGGGCTGCCGATGGAGCCGGGGCTGCTGGTTGCGGCGATCCTGTTCGTGGTGACCCGCTCGCTCGGCGTCCACGTCTGCGAACGGGCGCGCGTCATGGGCCGGATCGGAGCCTATTCCGTCATCCAGATCGGTGGCGCGGTCGGCGGTTTCCTGCTCGCGCAGGCCGGCCTGATGCTCGTTGCCGCCGAACCGGCCGTGGCGCTCGCGGGTTTCGCGGCCATGCAGGCGATCGCGCTGGTCGTCGCGTGCCGGATGCTGGGTCTGACGGCGAGGCCGGGCCGACCCGATCCGGCGATCGCCCGCGTCGCTTTCGTCTACGGCGGACCGCTGCTGCTCAGCGGCGCCCTGACCTGGGCCGCCGGCAATGGTCTTCGCGTCGTCGTCGATGGTCTGGCCGGCCCGGTCGCTCTCGGCCTGGTGGCGGTCGGCTGGGGCCTCGGCCAGCGCATCGTGGGGGTCGCGGCCATGCTCGTGACGGCGGCGGCCTATCCGCTGGCGCAGCGCAGGTTCAACGCGGGCGACCGCGACGGAGCACTCGCGCAGATCGCCGCGAGCGGCACGCTGCTCCTGGCGGTACTCGCGCCTGCCACGCTGGGCGTCATGGCGGTGAGCAGCGCGCTCGTGCCGCTGCTGATCGCCGAACCGTTCCGTGAGACGACCGCCGCCGTGCTGCCGCTGGCGGTCCTCGCCGCGGCCGTCCGGAACCTGCGGGTCCATTTCGCCGATCAGGCGCTGCTGCTGCATGCATGCGCCAATCTCCTGCTGGCCATCACT
>CAZVMY010000140.1:0-7271 GCA_964628955.1 uncultured Methylocystis sp. | reverse complement strand
AGCTCGACGCGCAGCTCTGGCTGACGTGCCATTCTGCCTCGCTCCTCGACGATCTCCAGAAGGAGGAGATCGTCCTTTGCGAGAAGGACAGGCAGGGCCGCACCCGCGTCTACAGCCTCATGGACGTGAAGGTCCGACGGGATGAGAACCACTATCGCAAGTATCTGAGTGGTGCCTATGGTGCGGTGCCAAACCTCGGATGACGTTCCGCCGCCGTCGGTCCCACATTCAGCAACGGCGGCCGGTTTACATCGGCTGCGAGGGAGCATCCGAGGCTGCCTACGCGGCTTTCCTACAGGATCTGCTTCGTGCAGCGAACCTGCCCGTTCACCTCGTGATCAAACAACTGGCGCCAGGTGCCGGCGATCCGCTTGCGCGGGTGGATATGGCGGTGCGACAACTTACGCAGTTGCGTCGGACACGCACCGACCCGGCAGACTGTTTCGTACTGCTTGACTACGACCAAGTCGAACGTAATCCGCAGCGCGCTGAACAGGTCGAGGACAAAGCGAAAGAGAATGAGATCGTCATCGTCTGGCAGCGGCCGTGCTTCGAGGCGGTGCTGCTGCGTCATATTCAGGGGTGTACCGATCGTCGGCCGCCCGATACGCCGGAAGCAGGTCGGACCCTGGCGCAGGAGTGGCCGGAGTACCGGAAAGGCATGACACGCCGCGATCTGGCCAAGCGACTTGATCGCAACGCAGTTCTGCGTGCGGCAACCGTTGAGCCGGAGCTTCGCGACCTTCTCACAAGGCTCGGGTTGATGTAGACCGGTCCGTCCCTGAAGACGGACACGCATGGTTCGGCACATGATCGTCGTCTTGCGATTCGGCCAAGCGAGCGCTCAGCTGCCAGCCGCCTTCCTTGCCCGGTACTTCGCGACCTTGTCGCGGTTGCCGCAGGCGGCCATGGAGCACCAGCGGCGGGTGTTGTTGCGGCCGCGGTCGTAGAACACGATCGTGCAGCGCGGGTCGTCGCAGGCCCTGAGCCGCTCCGGCTGGTGATCGCAGACGAAGCGCGCGAAATCCTCCGCCACCGCGGGGAGGGCGTCGGCGCCGGCGCGCCGCTCGGCCAGCACCGGGTGGTCACGGCCGGCGTCCAGCCAGCGGGTCACCGGTGCGTCGCCGAGCACGCGGTTCACCGCCGCCACCGTGTCGTCCGGCACGGGGCGGCCTTCCCCGAGCGGCGCCAGCGACGCCCGCAGCGCATCACGCAGCCGGCGCGCCGCGGCGCGGTCGGCGATCGGCGGCAGGCCCGCGGCCGCGGCCCAGCGCTGCGCCACCGCCTCGTCGCCGAGGAAATCGAGCGGACGACCATCGAGCACCGGGGTGGTGTTCAGGAAATCCAGCCAGAGGCTGCCGCCCACGAAGGGCATGCCGTCGCGGAACTCGGCCGGCATGGCGGGGGCGTCCTGGCGTGTCGTGGGCATCGGTCCATCCGGCGATCGTTCGATATGTAACTGTTAAATCGTATGTTGACAGGTGTCAAACGATGTGACACCTCTTTGGCTATCGTTCAACGGTTACAAGGTGACTCCGATGCCCCAGCTTCTCCCCGCCACGCTCCTTTCCGCGGCGCTCGCCGTCGCCGCCATCGGTCCGCTCGCCGCGCCCCCCGCCCGCGCCGAGACCGCGGCGCTCGCCGTCCGCCATCAGTCGGTCGCCGTTCAGGGTGTCGACGTCTTCTATCGCGAGGCCGGGCCGAAGGAGGCGCCGGTGCTGCGGCTGCTCCACGGGTTTCCGTCGTCGTCGCACATGTTCCGCGATCTCATCCCGTATCTGGCGGGCCGCTACCGGGTGATCGCGCCGGACCTGCCGGGCTTCGGCCAGTCGGCGTCGCCGGACCGGGCGACCTTCCCCTACACCTTCGACAGACTGGCCGAGACGATCGAGGGCTTCACCGAGCGGCTCGGGCTGAACCGCTTCGCGATCTACGTGTTCGACTATGGCGCGCCGGTCGGCTTCCGCCTGGCGCTGCGCCATCCCGAGCGCATCTCGGCCATCATCACCCAGAACGGCAACGCCTATGTCGAGGGGCTGAGCGAGGGCTGGAACCCGATCCGGGCCTACTGGCAGGACCCGAGCGCCGCCAACCGCGACGCGCTGCGCGGCTTCCTCAAGCCCGAGACGACGAAATGGCAATATACCCACGGCGTCCCGGACCCGGCCCGCGTGTCGCCGGACGGCTATACGCTCGACCAGGCCTATCTCGACCGGCCCGGCAACGCCGAAATCCAGCTCGACCTGTTCGGGGACTACAAGAGCAACGTCGCGCTCTATCCGCGCATCCACGAGTATCTCAGGACGAAGCGCCCGCCCGTCCTCGCCGTCTGGGGAAAGAACGACCCGTTCTTCCTGCCGGCCGGCGCGGAGGCGTTCAAGCGCGACGTCCCGAACGCCGAGATCGTCTTCTTCGACGCCGGCCATTTCGCGCTGGAGACGCACGCCGCCGAGATCGGCGCGCGGATCGTCGCGTTCCTCGGCCGCTCGTTACCCTGACGTCCTCACCCCAGCGCGGACCGCACGTCGGTCCGCGCGAAATCCTCGCCCTTGTAGAGCAGCGGCAGGTCGCGGGCGGTGGCCAGCGCATAGGCGAAGCTGTCGCCGTAGTTGAGCCGCGCCGGGTGCCGGCCGCGGCCGAAACGGACCAGCGCATCGGCGGCGCGCCGGGCGAGCGCGGCGTCGACCGGGACGATGGTGATGGCGTTTCCGGATAGCCAGCGGTCGATGGCATCCTGCTGGAAAACGGGCGACCAGAGGACGTTCACCAGTTCGACGTAGGTCGCCGCGGACATCATTCCCGTCGCGCTCGACGCCAGTGCCATCGCGAATGCCGACGCGTCGGGCTCCTTGCGCAGGATGGCCACGACAGCGGAGGTATCGATCACCGTCAAATCGGGTTGCCCTTGTCGTCGTACCCGATGATCTCCGCATGATCACGGTAGTCCTTATACTCTTCCGGCTGCGACGCCCACAGCTCCTGGATCTCGCGCGTCGCGGCGAGCCGGCGGGCGATGCGCTCCTCCTTCTCCTGCGCGAGCCGCGCGTGCTCCTGCCGCAGCAGGTCGACGATCACACGCGACGTGCCTTTTCCGGTCTCGCGCCGGATTTCGTCGAGCAGTCGGTCCGCCTCGCGGTTCCGCACGTTGATGGACATGATGAAACCTCGTGATTATGCAGAAGCCATCGGACCTCCGTATAATCCGCCGACGTCATTTCGTCGAGGCGCGCCATGCCGATCGTCACCCGCCTGACCGAACGGCTCCAGATCCGCCATCCGATCCTGTCGGCGCCGATGGGCTTTTCGGCCGGCGGACGGCTGGCCGCGGCGGTGACGACCGCGGGCGGGCTGGGTCTCATCGGCGGCGGCTACGGTGACGGCGAATGGCTCGAGCGGGAGTTCCAGGCCGCCGGCAACCAGCGGGTCGGCGTCGGCTTCATCACCTGGTCGCTGGCGAAACAGCCGCACCTGCTCGGGTCCGTACTGGCGCACCGACCGGCCGTCGTGATGCTCTCCTTCGGCGATCCGGCCCCCTTCGCGCCGGCGATCAAGGAGGCCGGATCGCGGCTGATCTGCCAGTGCCAATCGATCCACCACGTCGAGGAGGCGGTCGGCGCCGGGGCCGACGTGATCGTGGCGCAGGGCGCCGAAGCCGGCGGGCACGGCGCCACGCGCGGCACGCTCGGCCTCGTGCCGGAAGCGGCGGACCTGCTCGCGCGCCGCGCGCCCGGTGTCCTGCTGGTCGCCGCAGGCGGCATCGCCGACGGTCGCGGGCTGGCGGCCGCATTGGCGCTCGGCGCCGACGGTGTCCTGGTCGGCACCCGGTTCTGGGCGGCGAGCGAGGCCGTCGTCCATCCGAACTTCCACGCGGCGATCGTGGCGGCGGACGGTGATGCGACGGTCCGCACCACGACGGTCGACATCGCGCGCGGCCTGGACTGGCCGGAAGGCTTCACGATCCGGGTGCGCGACAACGCCTTCGTCCGCAAATGGCAGGGCATCGAGCACGCGCTCTATGACGCGGCCGACGTGGAGCGGCCGAAGTACCGCGCGGCCTTCGAGGCCGGCGACGCCGACAACGCCGGCGTCATCTTCGGCGAGGCGGCAGGGCTGATCGGCGCGATCGAGCCGGCCGCGACGATCGTCGAGCGCATGGTCGCCGAGGCGCAAGACACGCTCCGCCGCGGCGCGGCGCTGGTGACCTGATCAGGCGGCGGCGGTCAGCGGCGCGTTCTGCGCTTCGCCGTTGCCGAACGACCAGTCGATCGCGTCGTTCTCGTGCAGCACGATCATCACGTCCTGCGGGCGGACCGACGCCGTCGCTTGCAGGATCTCGGTCATGCGGCGATAGAGCGCCCGCTTCTTGTCGGGCGTCCGGCCGCGGCGCAGCGTGATGTGCACGACGAAGGCGCCGGGACCGCGCTGCACGGCGAGATAGCTCGGGTCGAGCCTGAGCCGCGCGGGCGAACCGACTGTGACGGACTGGAAGCGGTCGGCCGCCGGCACGTCGATGGTCTCGACCATCGCCTGATGCACGCCGTCGAGGATGGCGGCGATGCGCTGCGGTGACAGATGATCAGGCAGATGGACCTGAACGAGGGGCATGGGATGCTCCGGTTTCAATGCTGGCTGGACGAGTTCGGCGTGTGCCGGCCGGCCACACGGCTGCGGATCGCCTGCATCAGGGCCGCGAGAGCTGCGGCACGATCGGCGGCGGCACGGGCGACATAGCCGGCGACGTCGATGGCGCCGTCGGGCAGGCGCGGCAGGCATTCCCGTCCTGCCGGCGTGGTGGATCGGATGTCGTCTGTGATCGTCATGAGTGGCTCCTGCGGTTCGATGTGACGACCGGTCCGATGTATTCCTTTTTCTAGGAGCGATAATCGGGCATGTTGGAGAGACACTCGTGAACTGAAGGAAGGAATGATGCGATGTCCTCCATCGAGATGGCGGCCTTCGTGCGGGTCGCCGAAACCGGCAGTTTCGCCGCGGCATCCGAGGATCTGGGGCTGACCCCGTCGGCAGTCTCGCGGCTGGTCAGCCGGATCGAGGATCGGCTGGGCGTCCGACTGATGACGCGCACGACGCGGCGTCTCGCGTTGACCCACGAAGGCGAGGCCTACCTTGCCCATGCGCGCGAGATCGTTGCGGCGATCGAGGCTGCCGAGGCGGAGGTGGCGGGCGCAGCGGGCCGGCCGAGCGGCCGCATCCGGGTCAGCACCGGCACGGCCTTCGGCCGCCACCAGCTCTGCCTTGTGCTGCCGGAGTTTCTTGCCCGCCATCCGGCGGTGACGGTCGATCTCAACGTCACCGACCGCCAGGTCGATCTCGTGGCCGAACAGGTCGACGTCGCCGTCCGCCACGGGCCGCTCGGCGATTCGGGTCTGATCGCGCGACGCATCGCCGCGACCCGGCGGATCGTCTGCGCGAGCCCGGCCTATCTGGCGCGGCGCGGCCGGCCCGCCGTTCCGTCGGACCTGCTGGAGCACGACTGCCTCGTGTTGACCGGTCCGTCGCGGCTGGCGCGCTGGCCGTTCCGGACGCCCGAGGGGGTCAACCGGCTCAAGGTGTCGGGTCCAATGGTCGCCGACAGCGCCGACGTGCTGCGCGACATGGCGATCGCCGGGCTGGGCATCGTCCGGCTCGCTGATTTCATGGTGGCCGGCCCGCTGGCCGACGGCCGCCTCGTCCCGCTCCTGACCGAGACGGACGGCGACGAAGGGCTGCTTCTCACGGCACTGATGCCGCCCGGCCGCCACCGGGCGCCGCGCATCCGCGTCTTCGTCGACTTCCTCGTCGAACGGTTCGGCGCCGGGGCGTGGTCGTCGGCTCGGGTCGACGGGACGGAGGCCATCGCGGCCTGACCGTCACGGCGCCTTCACGGAACCTTCGTCCGAGCGACACGGACCCGCGCAAGAACAGGTGTCAGCCGCCCTTCCGGGCGGTCTCGCCAGCGGAGATACCCATGCGCTCACTTCTCGCCGCTTTCGCCGCAACCCTCGCGCTGTCGGGCGCGGCCGTCGCCGATCAGGCCTTTCCGGCGAAGCTCGCCGGCCACGTCATGCTGCCAGCCGCGACCTTCGTGCCGGCGCCGGCCGATGCGCCTGCCGACCTCAAGGTCTCCGGCAAGTTCACCGGCGGCAACCGGGTCGATGCGCTGGGCAGCGTGCCGGGCCTTTCCGCCGGCCGGCCGACCGGGCTTTCGGTGCCCTTCGACGGCCAGCCCGTGCAGGGCTTCTCCGGCATCAAGAGGCGGGCCGACGGCACCTTCACGGTCATCACCGACAACGGCTTCGGCTCGAAGGCCAATTCGCCCGATGCGATGCTGATGGTGCACACGCTGCGCATGGACTGGGCCGCCAACAAGGTCGAGCGTCTGTCGACGGTGTTCCTGTCGGATCCCGACCGCAAGGTGCCCTTCCGGATCGCCAACGAGGGCACCGCGACCCGCTACCTGACCGGTTCCGACTTCGACCTGGAAGGCTTCCAGCCGGTCGGCGACAAGATCTGGATCGGCGACGAGTTCGGCCCCTACCTGATCCGCGTCGATCAGGCGGGCAAGGTCGAGGCCGTGTTCGAGACGATGGCGGACGGCAAGCCGGTGCGCTCGCCCGACCACTTCCGCGTCACCACGCCCGGCGCCCCCGACGCGCTGACGCCGTTCAACCTGCGACGTTCTAAGGGCTTCGAGGGCCTCGCCGCCTCGCCGGTCGGCAAGTTCCTCTATGGGCTGCTCGAAGGACCGATCTGGGACGCGGAGAAGAAGGCGAACGAGAGCGAGGGCGGCAAGGATTACCTGCGCATTCTGGAATTCGACGTGGCGGCCGACAAATGGACCGGCCGTTTCTGGAAATACCCGCTGGAAGCCAACACCCACGCGATCGGCGACTTCAACATGATCGACGCCACGACCGGCCTGATCATCGAGCGTGACAACGGCGAGGGCACGCCGGACAAGGCCTGCCCGGCCGGCCAGCGCCGGACCGACTGCTTCCACGACCTGCCGAAGTTCAAGCGCGTCTACAAGGTCGAGATCGGCGAGGCCGCGACCGTCCGCAAGATCGGCCACATCGACCTGCTGGCGATCCAGGACCCCGACAAGAAGGCGATCAAGCCGCTGACGGACGGCGTGCTGCAGTTCCCGTTCTTCACGATCGAGAACGTCGAGATCGTCGATGCCCGCCACATCATCGTGGGCAACGACAACAACCTGCCGTTCTCCTCGTCGCGCGACCCCAACAAGGCCGACGACAACGAGTTCGTGCTGCTGG
>CAZVMY010000139.1:5226-7347 GCA_964628955.1 uncultured Methylocystis sp. | reverse complement strand
GGGGCTCGCGACCAGCGCCGTCGCCGGTGCCGCCTTCCCCGCGATCGTCGAGGCGCTGGGCTCGGGAGAGGACGTCGACCTCGTACTCGCGCGGTTCGCGACGCCGACCGGGCCCGGCGCACTGCCAGCCGAACGCCCGACGATCGACAGGCTGTTCGGCGCCGAGACGCTGTCCGAGATCATGACGGCGGTGGACGCGGCCAGCGGGACGTCTCCGTTCGCCGCCGCCGCACAGGCCGCCATGCGACGGAACTCGCCGACGTCGATGGCGATCGCCCTCGAACAGATGCGTCGCGGGCCGGCGCTGAGCTTCGAGGAGGCGATGGCGCTCGAGTTTCGCATCGTCAGCCGCGTCGGGCCCGGCCGCGAGTTCCGAGAGGGTGTTCGGGCGCTGATCATCGACAAGGATCAGGCACCGCGCTGGGAGCCGCCGACGATCTCCGAACTGGACCGGACGGCCGTGGCCGCCTATTTCGCACCCCTGGGGCCGGGCGACCTGACGTTCGATGCCCGAGCCTGACGAGGTGCGAGATGTGGCCATTCGGCCGGGCCGTCGATAGCGCGGGGCTGGTCGCGGAGCGCCAGCGCCGACGCGAAGCCCGGGACCTCCATGATGCCGATCCCGCCGGCCAGCCGCTGCGTTGGACGCCGATGCTCGTCGTCTTCCTGCGCTGTCTGGCGCTGCTGTGGATGCTGCGCGGGTTGATGAACTGGTCGAGCATCCTCGGGCTGGACGGCGCGGAGCCGGGCTTCGAGGAGGCGAGTACGGTCGTCGCGGCTGTGATCGTCACTTTTGCGGTGCTCGACTGCGTCGCGGCGGTCGGGCTGTGGCTGACGAGCGCCTGGGGCGGCGTGCTGTGGCTGGCAGTGGCACTCGGCGAAGTGGCTCTGCCGGTGCTGCTGCCCGGCCATTTCTCGGCCCGGCCGGGGCCCAACACGGCGACCGGCCTACTGATGTTCGTCTATTTCCTCCTGACCTGGCTCTCGACGCGGGAGCGCGGCCGGGACGGCTAGTCCAGGTTCCCGAGGATCGTCGAAACGGGTCGATCTCAGGCGCTGGCCAATCGCGGATTGCACCGCGGCAAGCACCACACGACCCGGCGGGCGGTGTTCGAGGGCGTGCGGCTTCTTTCGAGCATGGCGCCTTGAGGTTCCAAGAACCGCGATTTTGGCATCTTGAGGCCTCAAGCCTTGAATCGTTAGGATCTCCCTGTTAGGCGTCTCAAGGTGCCAAAACTTCATCTTATGGAGCTTTGAGACGCCATGGCTGCCCGGAACCCCTTGCTTGCCGCACCGCCCTATGAGGTCGAGCAGGCGCTGAAGACCCTCGGGGCGAACATCCGCACGGCGCGGCTGCGGCGCAACCTCTCCATTGCCGAGGTCGCTGCCAGGATCGGCGTCGACCGGCATGTGATCGGCGATGCCGAACGCGGCAAGCCGTCGACGGGGATCGCCATCTATGCCGGTCTGCTCTGGGCCATGGGGCTTGCCGATCAGCTGGGCCGTGTCGCCGATCCGCTGAGCGACGAGGAGGGCCTGACGCTGGCCAAGGCGCAGGGCCGCGACAAGGCCGGTGGCCGGAAGGCGCTCGACAATGATTTCTGACGCATCGGCCCCGAAAGTGGCTCCCGGTTTC
The DNA here is from genome assembly GCA_964628955.1 of uncultured Methylocystis sp. GTDB lineage: Bacteria > Pseudomonadota > Alphaproteobacteria > Rhizobiales > Beijerinckiaceae > CAZVMY01. Next base: position 5,711 of record CAZVMY010000139.1, on the reverse strand, counting down.
GGGAACAAGCCGATGCGCAAAGCGATGCCCACCGGCGCAGATGAATGTTTCGTCTACGTCACGCTGCCGGGTGAGATCGAGGCGGTTACCGCCGGGCGCTATGTCCGCGAGACGAACCGGCAAGGCGTCACCACCGGGCGCTTCGTCTATGGCCGAAGCTATCTCGCCCGCGCCGATGCCGTCGAGATCGATCCGGCCGAATTGAAGCTCGGCGCGCGCACCTATGAAACGGTTCTGATGAAGGGCCTGTTCGGCGCGTTGCGGGATGCAGGCCCGGACTATTGGGGGCGCCGGGTCATCGAGAAGCACGCCGGGCTGACCGAACTCGGCGAACTCGACTATCTCCTTCATTCGCCCGACGACCGCGCCGGAGCGCTTGGTTTCGGCCCGGGACAAGCGCCGCCCACGCCCGTCCGCACTTTCAACCGCACGCTCGATCTCGCCCGCCTTCAGGAGATCGCCGATAGGCTGGTGAACGATGAGCC
>CAZVMY010000139.1:0-5216 GCA_964628955.1 uncultured Methylocystis sp. | reverse complement strand
GAGCCGCGCACCACGGACACCGAGGCGGCGCAGGTGGAAGAGTTGCTGCTGCAAGACCTTCTATTGATGTTTACCTCGATGGGCGGTGCGCGGCCGAAAGCCGTCGTCGAGGATGCGGACGGGCTGTGGCTCGCCAAGTTCAACCGCGCCGACGACAGGTGGAATATGGCGCGTGTCGAGCATGCGATGCTGCTGCTGGCGCGCGCCTGCGGTCTCCTTTCCGCGACAAGCCGTATCGAGACGATCGGCGACCGTGATGTGCTGCTGGTCAAGCGCTTCGATCGCGAAAAGGTCGCAAGCAGCTACACGCGCGCCCGCATGGCGAGCGCCCTCACGCTGCTGCGCGCCGACGAGACCCAGCGCGAGCGCTGGTCCTATGTCGTGCTGGCCGAGGAACTGCGCCGGATCAGCGCCGACCCGAAGCGTGATGCTGCCGAACTCTTCCGGCGCATGCTGTTCAACGCGCTGATCTCGAACATCGACGATCACCCGCGCAACCACGCCGTGATCGCGGCGCAACGCGAATGGCGGCTCGCGCCGGCCTATGATCTCACACCGTCCGTGCCGGTGAGCGCCGATCGCCGTGACCTTGCCATGGCCGCAGGCGATCTTGGTCGCTGGGTTAATGCCCGTAACATGCTGAGCCAGGCGCCGCGCTTTCTTCTCGATCCTGCCGAGGCCAGCGCCATGGTCGATACCATGGAAGAGGCCGTCAAAGGTGGCTGGTATGCGATTGCACGCGGCGCGGGCGTGTCCGAGGCGGATTGCGCGACCATCGCCAATGCCTTCGCCTATCCCGGCTTCCGCATGTGACGGCCCGAAGGGTTGTGAAGCCGTGTTTCGGTTAAGCGGTATCGCGCGCGCGAAGTGAGCGCCATGCGGAAGACCGCTTCGAAACCCTTCGCCTGCCGGAGGGGCGCCCCTTTCTAGATCCGCCCGAGCAGCGCGGCGAGCGCGGCCGGCACTGCCTCGGGCAGGTCGTCGGCGATCAGGCCGGGACCGAGCTGCGAGCCGGCGTCGGCATGCAGCCAGACCGCCGCGGCCGCGGCCTCGAAGGCCGGCATCCCCTGCGCCAGCAGCCCGCCGATCAGACCCGCCAGAACGTCGCCCGATCCGGCCGTCGCCAGCCAGGGCGAGCCCGTGCCGTTGATCGCCGCGCGTCCGTCCGGCGCCGCGATGACGGTATCGGCACCCTTGAGGACGACGACGGCGCCCAGCGTTGTCGCCGCGGCGCGCGCACGCGCCGGCTTCGAGGCGGCAGGATCGATACCGGCGCAGAACAGGCGGGCGAACTCGCCCTCGTGCGGCGTGATGACCGTGGTCGGTCCGGTATCGGCGGTCGGACCCGTGGCCTTGATCCGTTCCGCCAGCAGGTCGGCGCGGCCGGCGAAGCTCGTCAGCGCGTCGGCGTCGAGAACCGTGGGCCGGCGATGCGCGAGGATCGTTCCGACGAGCGCCGCCGTCCGGTCTCCCACGCCGAGCGCGGGACCGACCACGATCGCGTTCAGCCGGGGGTCGCCTAGCATTCCTTCGATCGCGCCATCGTTCGGAGCGATTTTCGTCATCAGCGCATCAGGGCCGCGCGCGGCATGCGCGTTCACCGCTTCGGGCGGCACGGCGAGCGTGACGAGGCCGGCGCCGGCGCGCAGCGCCGCCCTGGCCGCGAGCCGCGCCGCCCCGGTCCCCTCGATCCCGCCGGCCACGACGAGCGCATGGCCGCGCCGATATTTGTGCTGCGTCGCTGCCGGACGCGGGAACCTGGCAGCCCAGAGGACCCGTTCGTTCGCGAAGGAAACCGGGCGGGTCGCGTCCACGATCGCGTCCGGAATGCCGATGTCCGCGACCGTCACCCTGCCGCAGCAGGCGCGGCCGGGATGGAGCAGATGGCCCGGCTTCAGCCGCACGAACGTAACTGTGCTGTCGGCGCGCACCGCCACGCCCTGGATCGCCCCACTGTCGCCGTTCACGCCGGACGGCAGGTCCACCGCCAGGATCGGCCGTCCCGCGCCGTTCATCCGTTCGACCAGTCGCCGGGCTTCGCCATCAAGATCGCGTGACAGGCCGGCGCCGAACAGCGCGTCGACGATCAGGTCGGCGCGCTCGAGCGCCACGTCCTGCGGATCGGCGATCGCGACCGGGCAGAGCTCCGCCATCGCCGCTGCGTCGCCGGCGAGCCGGTCGCGTGGGACGAGACATGCGACGTCGACCGCGTATGCCGCCTGATGCAGCAGCCGCGCGGCGACGAAGCCGTCGCCGCCATTGTTGCCGGGGCCGCAGAGGATCGCGATCCGCCCGCCCGGCCGCAGCAACGAACCGGCGAGAGCCGCGACCGCCGCCCCCGCCCGTTCCATCAGCTTCGATCCCGACGTTCCCGAGGCGATCGCCAGCCGATCGGCATGCCGTGTTCCGGCGACGTCGAGGAGGGCGGCTTTACTGACGCCGGCGAGGAGGTCTTCTTGCGTCATCGTTAGGGTAAACGAACGGACAGGGTTAAGAGATGCAACACGAATAGTCCAATTTGAGTAAGTATCGATTCACGAAAATCCGTAAATACTGTGTTTATCTTGTTGTTTAAATTCAGATTCATCGCTTGCCTGTAGCGTCCTTCGTCATGGGACGGCGGAAAGTCGCCCGGGGTCAAACAGGGTAGCGTCACATGAAAGCGAACGTACAGACCAGACCAAGTCCGCAGGATCCGACGATCGGCCTGCGTGATCCGTATCTCGAGGCCCTGACGCTGGTGGAGCGCCTGCATCGGCGGCTTCTCGACGTCATCAAGGACGAGTTCGACCGCCGTGGCCGGTCCGACGTCAACAGCGTGCAGGCGCTGCTGCTCTACAACATCGGCGACAAGGAACTGACCGCCGGCGAACTGCGCACCCGGGGCTACTACCTCGGCTCGAACGTCTCCTACAACGTCAAGAAGCTGGTCGAGATGGGCTATCTCCATCACACCCGCTCGCGCATCGACCGCCGCTCCGTCCGGATCAGCCTGACCGAGAAGGGCAAGGAGGTGCATGCGATCGTGGCGGGGCTCTACGACAAGCACATGCGCACGGTGAACCAGCTCGGCGGCATCTCGGGGGACGACTTCCAGCGGATGAACACGGCCCTGATGCGCCTCGAACGCTTCTGGACCGACCAGATCCGCTACCGGCTCTGAACCGTTTCCCTTCGGCAACAGTGGGGCTCCGCATGCGCGGGGCCCCTTTTCATTGGTGGCCTGGCGGCCGGCTTCCGGTATCTCGGCCACAATTCCGCCGGACTGAACGTCGAGCACGACAGAGAGAGCTGGCCGTCGTGGCGGTCGGACGAAATGAGATTCGGAAACGACCCGTTAGGGTTAAGCTGTAATCAATCGCGGCGCGGCCGATGCGCGGCGCAGGAGCTGGAAGCGATGGACGAGGGGCGACCGGCGGTGCCGGGAACGATCAGCAGGCGCGGCATCGTAGGTTCTCTGGTGGCGCTGCCCTTTGTGCTCCGGAGTGGCATCGCTGCGGCCGCTCCGGTCGACGCGTCGCTTCTCGGCGGTCAGGCCGAGTGGCGGCAGGGATACGACTCGGCATCGCGCATCAAGAACGTGCGTTCCTCGGCGCCAATTCTCTCGCCGCAGACGCTGGCCGCCACCGAACAGGCGGCCCTTCGCTATCAGCAGATCGTCGCCCAGGGCGGCTGGCAGACGCTCGCGCGGGGCGAGCGGCTGAAGCTCGGCGCGCGCAGCCCGGCCGTCGTGGCGCTGCGCCAGCGGCTGATCCAGTCCGACGACCTCGATCCGTCGCAGGACGCCTCGCCCGTGTTCGACTCGTTCGTCGAGGCCTCCGTCAAGCGGTTCCAGGGACGCAACGGGCTCGGGCAGACGGGCGTGGTCGGACCGCAGACCTATGCGGCGCTGAACGTGCCGGCCGACATCCGGCTGCGGCAGCTCGAGATCAATCTGGTCCGCCTGCGCTCGTACTCCGGCAATCTCGGCAACCGCTACATCACCGCGAACATTCCGGCCGCCTACGTGGAGACGGTCGAGAACGGCGTGGTTGCGACCCGGCACACGGCCGTCGTCGGCAAGGCCGACCGCCAGTCGCCGGTTATGAACGCCCGCATCACCGAGGTGAACTTCAACCCGTTCTGGACCGTGCCCGTCTCGATCGTCCGCAAGGACCTGATCCCGAAGATGCAGGCCGAGCCCAACTATCTGACCGAGAACAAGATCCACATCTTCGACCGCAACGGTCAGGAGATCCCGCCGCAGCAGATCAACTGGAACTCGGAGGAGGCGGTCAACTACCGCTTCCGGCAGGAGCCCGGCGCGATCAATTCGATGGGCACGATCCGGGTCAACATCATCAATCCGCACGGCGTCTACATGCACGACACGCCCGCCAAGGGGCTGTTCGGCGACGATTACCGCTTCCACTCCTCCGGCTGCATGCGCGTGCAGAACATCCGCGAGTATGTGGCCTGGCTGCTGCGCGAGACTCCCGGCTGGGGCCGTCCGCAGATCGAGGAAGCGATCCGCAGCGGCAACCGCATCGATGCGAGGATCGTCCAGCCCGTCAACGCCTACTGGGTCTACATCACCGCCTGGGCGACGCCCGAGGGCGTGGTCCAGGTGCGCGAGGACAGCTACGGCAAGGACGGCATCGGCCCGGGCGCGCTCTCGGCCGCGCTGAGGGCGGGAGACGACGAGCCGCTGTGATGCGGCCGTTCGGCTCTGCCGGGCCAGATCGTGATATGCCCATATAAGCATATCTTGATATCACAGACCGATCGGATAAGCTTTCATGTCGGCGTTTCGGCACGTCCCTTTCTGGCCGCGCGCCTGCATGCTAGGTCGCCTCGCCAGATCGGGAGTTTGCCCCCAATGTCCACCGCTGCCCTGACCGCCACCCGCTCGAACAGCTTCTTTTCCGCGGCTCTGGCCGATGCCGACCCGGATATCGCCGAGGCGGTCGGGCTGGAACTCGGCCGCCAGCGCGACGAGATCGAGTTGATCGCGTCCGAGAATATCGTCTCCCGCGCCGTTCTGGAGGCGCAGGGCTCGGTTCTGACCAACAAGTATGCCGAGGGCTATCCGGGCCGCCGTTACTACGGCGGTTGCCAGTTCGTCGACATCGCCGAGACGCTGGCCATCGAGCGGGCGACGCGGCTGTTCGGCTGCGGCTTCGCCAACGTCCAGCCGAACTCCGGCAGCCAGGCCAATCAGGCCGTGTTCATGGCCC
>CAZVMY010000138.1:0-7398 GCA_964628955.1 uncultured Methylocystis sp. | reverse complement strand
GACCTTGGTGACGAGCGGGCAGGTCGCGTCGATCGCCACGAGATTGCGGCGCGCAGCCTCGGCCAGCACAGCCTTGGGCACGCCATGGGCCGAGAAGATCACCGGCGCCCCGGTGTCGGGCACCTCGTCGAGTTCCTCGACGAAGATCGCGCCCTTCTTCTTCAGGTCCTCGACCACGTATTTGTTGTGCACGATCTCGTGGCGGACGTAGACCGGCGCGCCGTGCTTGGCGAGCGAGCGCTCGACCGCCTCGATGGCGCGCACGACCCCGGCGCAGAAGCCGCGCGGCGCGCAGAGCATGACCTTCAGCGGCGGCATGGGCTGCGGGGTCCGGCCGTCGGCCGCCACGGGCACATCAGAATGAGGCATGGTTCGATCCGGTCTTTCGTCGGCCGATGTGGCGTTCGGGCGCCCCGGCTGTCAAGACGAGCCGGCGCGATCGGACGACCACCGCTGCGACAAGGGCGCAACAGAGGCTTCACGCCTGCCGCGGCCATCTCGCACTCGCCGGCAAATGCCTTATGGTGCCTCGCCGGCGTGGGCCCCGCCCGCAGCAGGAAAGCCCGCCTCGCCGCACGACACCCGCTTGCAGGAATCCCAGTCGATGGACGACGCGTCCCACGCCCACCACGCCGGCTATCTGCTCGAGATCCTGCTGTTCCTGGGCGCGGCCGTCGTCGCCGTGCCGCTCTTCCGGTTCGTCGGGCTCTCCGCCGTCCTCGGCTACCTCGTCGCGGGCATCGTCATCGGACCCTCGGGGCTGAAGCTGTTCAACGACCCGTCGACCCTGCTCGGCATCGCCGAGATCGGCGTGGTGATGTTCCTGTTCCTGATCGGGCTGGAACTCCAGCCGTCGCAACTCCTTTCCATGCGCCGGAACATCGCGGTGCTGGGCGCCGGCCAGATGGTGCTTTCTGCCGCCATTCTCGGTACGGCGCTGAAGCTGGCCGGCTTCTCGACACCGCTGGCGGTGGTCGCGGGCCTGGCACTGGCGCTCTCGGCGACCGCGATAGCGCTCCAGATGCTGGAGGAGCGCGGCGCGCTGCAGACGCCCTACGGCCAGCGAACCTTCGCGGTCCTTCTCTTCCAGGACATGTCGGTCGTCCCGATCCTCGCCGGGCTGCCGATCGTGGCGAGCTTCGTCTTCGGCAATGGCGAGATGGGCGGGTTCACCGACGTCCTGCGGCAGGTCGCGATCGCGGTGGGCATGTTGGCGGGGCTGGTGCTCGTCGGCCGCTATGCCCTCAATCCCTTCTTTCGACTGCTCGCCCGCGTAGGAGCCCGCGAACTCATGACCGCGGCGGCGCTGCTCGTCGTGCTGGGCAGCGCCTTCGCCATGCAGTTCGCCGGCATGTCGATGGCGCTCGGCGCCTTCCTCGCGGGGCTGCTGCTGTCGGAGAGCAACTTCCGCCACCAGCTCGAGGCCGACATCGAGCCGTTCCGCGGCCTGCTGCTCGGCCTGTTCTTCATCTCGGTCGGCATGTCGATCGATGGTCAGGTGGTGCTCGCCCAGGCCATGCCCCTCATGTTCGGCGCCATCGCCGTGGTCACGCTCAAGCTGGCGCTCGGATACGGCGTCATGCGCCTCGGCGGGACTCAGCATGAGGACAGCCTGCGCGCCGCGGCGCTGCTGACGCCCGCGGGCGAGTTCGCCTTCGTGCTGCTGCCGCTCGCCGTCACCTATTCGTTCGCGAGACCCGCGGAAGCCACACTGATCAGCGCGCTCGCGGCGCTGACGATGCTGCTCGGTCCGATCGCCGCCAAGGGCATCGAACTGCTGCTGAGGGCACGGGTCGAGGACACGGGCGGCACCGCACCCGAACTCGACGACTTCTCCGAAGCGCGCGGCAACGTACTGGTCATCGGCTTCGGCCGGTTCGGGCAGGTGGTCAATCAGGTGCTGCTCGCGGCCGGCACCGACGTCACGGTGATCGACCGCGACATCGAGATGATCCGCGCCGCGGCGACCTTCGGAACCAAGGTCTATTTCGGCGACGGCACCCGGCTGGACGTGCTGCGCGCGGCCGGCGCCGAGCGCGCCAAGCTGATCGCGATCTGCGTCGACGACCCCAAGCAAGTCTCGATCATCGCCGATCTGGTGCGCACGACCTTCCCCCTCGCGCGCTGCCACGTGCGTGCCTATGACCGGGTGCACGCCCTCGACCTGATGGGTCGTGACGTCGATTATCTCGTGCGGGAGACGTTCGAATCCGCGCTCGCAATGGGCAGCGCGACGCTGGTGGCGCTGGGTGAGGAACAGGAGCGCGCCGTGGCCGTGATCTCGGACGTCCGCAAGCGCGACACCGCGCGTCTGGTCCTCCAGAAGGCCGAGGGCATGCTCGGCGGCTCGTATCTGCTGACGAGCAACGTGCCGAAGCCGACGCCGCTCACCGAACCCAAGGCCAAGTCGAAGGGCCTCAACGCGGAAACCCAGACCGTGATCGATCGTGCCGTCGGGGAGCGCGCGCCTTGAACGATCTGACGCCGGGCGTGGTGGGTCAGTCCGCGCCCGTGATCCAGCCTGCGCCCGAGGTCCAGCGCGAGCGCGGCGTCTTCACCGAGGGATCGACGATGCGGCACGTGGTCGTCATGACCGCGACCGGCTCGGTCGGGCTGATCGCGATCTTCATGGTCGACCTGCTGTCGCTGCTCTACGTTTCCTGGCTCGGCGACAAGTCGCTGACGGCCGGCGTCGGCTTCGCGACGGTGCTCATGTTCCTGGCGATCTCGGTCAACATCGGGCTGATGATCGCGACGTCGGCGCTCGTCGCGCGGGCGCTGGGCTCCGGCGATCGGGCGGCGGCGAGACGGCTCGGCGCCTCCGCCACGGTACATCTCGCGCTGGTCAGTGGTCTGGTCGTGATCGGCATGTATCTCGCCGTTCCGGACCTGCTGCGGTGGATCGGCGCGACCGGCGAGGCGCATGAGGTCGCGATGCGCTTCCTGTGGATCTCCTTGCCGTCCAACGTGCTGATGGCGCTGGGCATGGGTTTCTCCGGCATCCTCCGGGCGATCGGCGACGCGCGCCGCGCCATGAACGTGACGCTGTCGGGCGGGATCGCGACTGCGGTCGCCGACCCGGTGCTGATCTTCGGGCTGGGACTCGGAACGGACGGCGCGGCGATCGGGCTGATCGTGGCGCGCGTCGTCTTCTTCGTGATGGGCTGGTACGGCGTGGTGCGGGTGCACGGGCTGCTCGCGCGGCCGGAAACCGCGGCCGTGCTCGCCGACCTCCGGCCGATGCTCGCCGTCGCTGGCCCGGCGATCCTGACCAACGTCGCGACCCCGGTCTCGAGCGCCTTCGTCGCGGCGATCTCGGCGCGGTTCGGCGATCAGGTGATCGCCGCCAACGCGGTGATCGACCGGCTCGTCCCCGTCGCCTTCGCCGCGCTGTTCGCGCTCACTGGCGCCGTCGGACCCATTCTCAGCCAGAACTGGGGTGCTGGCCTCTTCCCGCGCATACGCCAGGCGCTCGCCGACGCGCTGCTCTTCACGACCCTCTACGTCGGCGCGATCTGGCTGCTGCTGGCGCTGGCGGCGCCGCTGATCGTCGAGCTCTTCGCCCTCACCGGGATGGCTGCGGACATGGTGCTCTTCTTCTGCCGAACCAGCGGCGCCGTCTGGCTGTGCATCGGCTTCCTGTTCGTCGCGAACTCTGCCTTCAACAACCTCGGGTTTCCGTTCTATTCGACGGCGTTCAACTGGGCGCGCGCGACGCTGGGCACCTTGCCTTTCGTCTGGCTGGGTGCCGAATGGTTCGGCCCGCCGGGCATCATCATCGGCATCGGGGTCGGCGCCTCGGCCTTCGGCATCGCGGCCGTGGTCACCGCATTCCGGGCGGTGCGCCGCCTGGAACGGGTTGCTGCAGTTCAGGCCGGCGAGCGGGCCTGAACCCACGCCGCATCCGGCGACTTGCAGCGGTCGGGACCGGGCGTCTGCCCGGCCCCGATCGTCAGGGCGTTCCGGTCAAGCGGCGCGGGGCAGGCAACCGTTCGCGGTCGCCTCCAGCGGCGCCCCGGCTCGACGTCGAAGGTCCGCTCTTGCCGCGGCGAGCACCTCGTCCCGCCGGGAGCCGGAGGAGAGGATCAGCCGCTCGGACGCATCGCGGTAGAGCGGCTCGGCGAGGGCGGCGCTGACGTCCGCGCGCATCAGGCCGATGTCCTTCAGCGTGCGATCGTCGAGTTCCGTCAGCCGCCGCACGGCGGAGCGATTGCTCAGAAGGGTCGCCAGTCGGCGAAGGATGGCGGCGACGCGCGCAAGCGGCCGCGTCGTCGAATTCCGAGTTGCTGAAGTCATGACCGTTTCTCCTCTCTGGCTGCGGAATGCCGCAGCCCGGTTGACGACGAGGCCGGCCGGATGCCGTGATCCCGTCCAAAGAACGATACGACGTCCATCTTCATCATTGAAACGAATGTTTGACATATTTGGAATGATCTGAATTGATGTATGTGCGTTGAGCACAATCGATCGGAGGACGCCTTGGCCCATTTGCTCGATATCGATCAGCTCCGGACATTGATCGCGATCGCCGATACCGGTTCGTTCACCCGCGCCGCGGATATCGTCCACAAGACTCAGTCGGCGGTCTCGATGCAGATGAAGCGTCTCGAGGAACGGGTCGGGCGCGACGTCTTCGCGAAGGATGGCCGGGCCTCGAAGCTGACCGAGGATGGGGAGCGGCTGCTGGACTACGCGCGACGGATCGTGCGGCTCAGCCAGGATGCGGTTTCGAGCTTCGCGGACGAAACGCTCACCGGGCGCGTCCGCCTCGGCCTGCCGGACGACTACGCGGACCGGTATCTGCCGGAGATCCTTGCGCGCTTCACCCGCTCCAACCCCAAGGTCGAGGTGACGGTGGTCTGCGAGCCGACACCGATGCTGATCGACTGCCTGCTCGGCGGCAATCTCGACCTCGCCATCATCACCCATTCGGGCAACCGCGTCGTGTCCGACGTGATCCGGCACGAGCGGCTGCTCTGGGTGACGTCGGCCCGGCATGGCGTGCATGACGAGACCCCCGTGCCGCTCGCGCTCGGCCGGCCGACCTGCAGCTGGCGTCAGGCCGCGATCGAGGGGCTGGAGCGCCTCGGACGGCCGTCCCGCATCCTCTATGCGAGCTGGAACTCGACGGCAGTCGGCGCGGCGGTGCTCGCCGGGCTCGCGGTCTCCGTTCTTCCCGAAAGCGCCATTCGCCCGGGAATGCGGGTGCTTGGGCCGTCGGACGGGTTTCCGGCGCTGCCCTCCGTCAAGATCGGGCTGCTGAGGAACCGTCACGAGCCGTCGCCGTTGGCCGATGCGTTGGCCGAACATATCGTGTCCAGCCTCGACAACATGTCAGGACGCGAGCCCGAGGCGCCGCCGGCGCTGGCGGCGGAATAGTCGTCAGGCAAGTCGCTTGTGGAGGTAGAAGCGGCTGTGCCCGGGCGGAAAGTCCTCCAGCGTGCCGAACACGTTGAAGCCGAGCTTCTCGTAGAAGCCGCGCGCCTGGAAGCTCAGCGTATCGAGGTGGATGCCGATGCAACCCCGAGCGCGTGCCTCGTCTTCCGCTAACTGCATGATCTGCCGTCCGTAGCCGGACCGCCGGAGGTCTTCGGGCACGTACAGCAACTCCACGAAGAGCCAGTCGCGTGACGTCTGGCCGATCAGTCCGCCGCGCGTGACGCCGTCGTCGACGATCAGGACGGCAAGCGCGCGGTAGCGGCTGGGGCCGGCGTGGTACTGGTTGAAGGCGCGCAGGCCTTCGAGGACGGCCAGGCGATCACCATCCTCGGGTGCGTCGCTCAGGGCGAGCCGGACGCCCATCAGTAGACCCGCTCCGAGAAGACCGGATCGACCGAGCGGCTCCAGAGCCCCGCGTAGAGGTCGAGCATCTCCTCGGCCTGCGTGCGCCCGGTCGCGAGCAGCGGCTCGAGCGCGGCGAGATGCACCGTCTCGTCACGGCCCGCCGCGTCCAGACGACGCCGGGCGGCGAGACCGGCACGCGCGAGGTCGACGACCTCCCGGCCGATCTCCAGCAGGCTGCGTCCGCGGATCGTGGCGCGCAGCCCCTCCCGCGGCACGGCGTCACGCAACGCCTGGCGATCCTCGGCGGTCCAGTCCCTCACGAGATCGAAGGCCGCATCGAGCGCAGGATGATGATAGAACAGGCCCGTCCACAACGCCGATTGCGCGACGAGCATCGGGATGGGTCCGGCGTCGGCGCCGCGCATCTCGAGATAGCGCTTGAGTCGCACCTCGGGGAAGATCGTGCCGAGATGGTTCGCCCAGTCCGACACCGTCGCCACTTCGCCAGGTAATTGCGCCAAGCGGCCGGCCATCAGGTCACGGAACGAGGCGCCCGCGACGTCGTGATAGGTGTCGCCGCGTTTGACGAAGTACATCGGCACGTCGAGCGCGTAGTCGACGTAGCGCTCGAAGCCCATGCCGTCCTCGAAGACGAACGGCACCATCCCGGCGCGCTGGTTGTCGGTATCGCGCCAGATTTCCGACCGGTACGACAGGAATCCGTTCGGCCGGCCGTTGGTGAACGGCGAGTTCGCGAACAGCGCCGTGGCCAATGGCTGCAGCGCCACCGAAACCCTGAGCTTCCTGACCATGTCGGCCTCGGACGAGAAGTCGAGATTGACCTGGACCGTCGCCGTCCGGAACATCATGTCGAGCCCAAGCGTGCCGACCTTGGGCATGTAGCTGGACATGATCCGGTATCGTGCCTTGGGCATCACCGGCGTTTCCACGCGCGACCAGAGGGGCGACATGCCCAGCGACAGGAAGCGGATGCCGAGCGGGTCGGCGACCTGCTTCAGTTGTGCCAGATGCACGAGGGTCTCGGTCAGGGTCTGATGCAGCGTCTCGACCGGCGCGCCCGAGAGCTCGAACTGACCGCCGGGTTCCAGTGAGATCGCCCCGCCGCCGGTGACGTCGTAGAGCCCGATCGGGTGATCGCCCTCGAGGATCGGCTCCCAGCCGAGCAGCGCCTGCATTCCATCGAGCAGGGCCCGGATCCCGCGGAGCCCGGCGTAGGGCACGGGCCGGCGCGTGCCCACGTAGAACGGCACCTTCTCGTGCTCGGTGCCGAGCCGGAACTGCGCTGCGTTCTTGCTGCCTTTGGCGATCCATTCGATCAGGTCATTGCGGCTGGTGATGGGGACGAGATCGACGACGTCGCGGGCCATGAGCATCTCTAGCTTCGCCCAGAAGAGGGCCAGGAACCGCCACGAGATAAACACGAAGAGGCCGCGGGCCAAGCCGGCTGCCGCGGCCTCGAGCGTCGCTGTCGCCTTGGCTCGGGACGAGGCGGCCGTCAGGCGGCGGACGGCATCTCGCCCGTGTCGGTGCCCATGGTCGTGGAAGCCAGCCAATCCACGACCGGCAGCAGCGACGCCGCGACGCTGACGCCCC
>CAZVMY010000137.1:0-7446 GCA_964628955.1 uncultured Methylocystis sp. | reverse complement strand
GGCCCAGGCATGGAGGTCGGTGAAGTCCTTGTCGGTCCCGCGCGGTCCCTCGAGCGGATCGACGTCCGCCCGCAACTGGATCAGGTAACCCGAGACGAATCTCGCAGCCAGGCCCAGATGCCGCAGCGCCTGCACGAGCAGCCAGCCGGTATCGCGGCAGGAGCCCTTGGCGAGCGTGAGCGTCTCCTCGGGCGCCTGCACGCCCGGTTCCATGCGCACCCCGTAGGCGATCATCCGTTGCAGGCGGGCGTTGATCTCCACCAGGAAGTCGACCGTGTTGATCGGACCCCGGGGCAGGCCGTCGAGAAACGCCTGCAGCAGCGGTCCGGCCGGCTCCGGCGCCAGACACGGCGCGAGTTCGGATCGGAGGTCGGCGGAATACGCGAACGGGTAGTGCTCGGCCGACGCTTCGACGAAGAAGTCGAACGGGTTGATGACGGCGAGTTCGGCGACGAGGTCGACGTCGATCCGGAATTCGCTAACCGGCTCGGGAAAGACGACGCGGGCGAGCCAGTTGCCGCCGGGGTCCTGCTGCCAGTTGAGGAAATGCGCGGCGGGCTCGATCTTCAGCGAGTAGCTGTCGACGCGCGTCCGGCAATGTGGCGCGGGCCTGAGGCGGATGACCTGCGGCCCCATGACGACCGGGCGGTCGTAGCGGTAATGGGTGACGTGATGAAGGGCGGTGAGGACGGCCAATGGGGGTTCCGGGTCGGACGCAGGTCGATGGCCGCACGATAGCGGTCCACGGCTGAAGCGCAAAGGTGAAGCAGGCCGCGTGCCGGACCCGACCTGACCTGACGCCCGGCTCCCGGCGTCACTCCGCCAGGACGCGTGTCGGCGGGAAGATCACTTCGACGAGCGTCCCCTCCGACGGCCGGCTGCGAAGCGTGAAAGCGGCGCGGTTCGCCTCGACGAGCGCCTTCGTCAGCGGCAGGCCGAGACCCGTTCCGCCTTTCGCCTTGGCGCCCGGCACCTGCCGGAACGGCTCCATGGCGGCGGTGATGTCGCTCTCCGACATGCCGATGCCGGTATCGCGGACGCGGACCGCGACTTCGCCGCGCTCGGTCAGCGCCGTCGAGACGATGATCTGGCCGCCCGGCTCGGTAAACTTCGCGGCATTCGAGAGGATGTTGAGCACGATCTGCCGCAGCGAGCGGCTGTCCGCCACCACCGGTGGCAGTCTTGCCGCGAGCTGCGAGCGAACGATCACGCGGGCGGAACTCGCCTGCGGCTGCATGATCGCGATCGACGAGGCGACGATGTCGTTCACGTCGACGCTCGTGAAGGCGAGTTCCAGCCGCCCGGCCTCGATCTTCGCGAGATCGAGGAGATCGTTGATCAGCGCGATGACATGGGTGCCCGACGTGTGGATGTCGCGCAGGTATTCGAGATAGCGGGGCACGCCGATCGGGCCGAAGCGCTCCTCCATCATCACCTCCGCGAAGCCGATGACTGCGTTCAGCGGCGTGCGGATCTCGTGGCTGATCCGGGCGAGCACGTCTGATTTCTGCGCGCTCGCCCGCTCCGCCACGCGTTTGGCCTCGGTGAGGTCGGCCTCGGCCTTCTTCCATTGCGTGATGTCGCGCAGGACGGCGCAGAACTTGCCGCCTGCCGTCTCTCCCACCCGGCCGATCGTCATGAACAGCGGAATCCGGCCGCCGTTGCGCTCTCGGCCCAGCACCTCGCGGCCGTCGTTCAGCACCGACGCCACGCCGTTGGCCCGCAGGCCTTCGAGATAATCGAGGGCGGCACCGTGGCTTTCGGGCGCGAACAGCGTCGTGAACCGCTCGCCGGCAACCTCGTTCTGGTCAAGGCCGAACAGCGCCTCGGCCGAGCGGTTCAGGCCGAGGATCCGCCCCTGCTCGTCCAGCGAGACCACGCCGTCCGTGGCGGTATCGAGCACGAACTTCAGTTCGCGAAGCTGCGCCTTAGCGGCCATCACGTCGAGTTCGAGCGCGCGGGCACGCGGCGACTGGGAACCGTCGGCCGCCTTGCGGAAGGCGAACAGGGTGGCCGGCGCGCCGTTCCATTCCGTCGCCTGCTGCACCGCCTCGACGAGCAGGATGTCGCCGCCGCGGCGGCTGATCGTGAACGTCTGGCCGTCGAGGACGCCCTGGCCCGGCGGTACGCGACCGCGGAACAGACGCCCGAGACCGCCATCGTCGCGGAATGACGCAAAATCGTCGTAGCCGAGCAGATCGAGCAGCGTCCGGTTGGCGAAGACCGGGTCTTCACCGGCCAGCACCAGCACGCCGGTCGGGATCTGGTCCAGAAGCCGCGGCGCGGCGCTCGCCAGCGGATCGACGGGCATGGTCTTGACCAGCCGGAGCGCGGGTTCGACGGGCAGCTTCGGAATGGCGGGTCGCGGTGACGGCGGTCCCTGGTCCGGGCGCTGCGGCGGCGATGGAACGGTGCCGGAACCATTTGCGTTGCCGTTGTCGCGCGGGGTGATGCCAGCCGGCGTCCTCTCGCCCTCGAACCGCGCACCGAGCGCCTTGGCGATCTCCCGAAAGGCATTGTGCTCAGACTGCGAGAGGCCGGAGCGCTGTTCGGCCCCCGCCGACGGATGCAGCGGCACGACGGTCGGCGTCGCCGGCGGACCGGCATCGGGGAGCGCGGGTTTGCCTGACGGAGCGCTGCCGACGCTCTCGTCCGCCACCGCCCCGAATGTCTGGATGTCGACCGCAGGCTCGATCGACACTTCTGCGGAAGCGTCCTCAGGAGCCTCCACTTGCGGCCCTTCGATCGCGGCCTCCGGCTCCTCGACGGTGGCGGAGGTCGGCGGTGAGAATGCCTGGGTGGGCTCCGGCTCCGGCGCCATCTCCGCATCGAGCCCGGCAGGCGAATCGTCTTCCGGCCCTTCGTCGGTCGCGGCGTCCGGGGCCGAAGCCGGATAGGCTTCGGGCGCCTCAGGTTCCGGAGCGTCCGGCGCAGCCGGTATCGGCTCCTCGGCTGACGATGGCTCCGTCTGCCGCGCGAGATCGGTTCTGCAGATCCCGTAGCCGCGGTAGCCCTCGAAACCGTCGACCGTCTCGACCGGAACGCCGGCAAGCTCGACCGGGACGATCCAGTCCCGCGCGTCCGATGGCCAGTCCAGCGTCAATCCCGACCAGGTGGTCCGGAGCGCCAGCCGTTCCGCGAGGGACGTCCCGTCCACGCCGAGGTCGCGCGCGAGTTCGGCGGCCGTACGCCCGACGACGATGCCGTTCCCGGGGCCGACCGCCTCGGTCAGTTCGCGCGAAACGTGGACGAACCGCCCCTCGAGGTCGGTCTGCCAGACGAACCGCAGCGGCCGCCGGCCGCCTTCCGGAAGATCGCGCCAGGTCGTCGTCGTTTTCGGGATGGGTGTCTCGATCGGCGCCGGCTCGTTCTCGACGGGCACGCTCGCGACCACGAGAGGTGCCTCCTCGGCAGGCATGCCATCAGGCGGTGTTTCGACTGCCGGCGTTCTCCTGGCAGCCCGGAGCCCCTGCGCCTGCAGAAGCACACCGGTTTCGCCCGAGGTGAGGATCACGGCCAGACAGCGGCATGTGACGAGTCCGGCGCCCGGAAGCCAGGGCAGCCGCAGCCGTTCGAGACTGGGGGTCGCCCGTGGTCCGCCGCGTGCGATCGCCCCCAGTCGGGCCAGCCCCGCACGGTGGATCGGGCCGACTGCGCGGTCCGGCCCGAACGCGTGTGCTGCGTCGTTTCGCCAGAGGATGCGGTCGGTATCTGCCGCGTAGAGCCATGCCGGGGTGCCATCCTCGGGCCACCCGGTTGCCGGCTCGTCGGCGACGATATCCTTGAGCGGCGGCTGCATGGCTCTTTCCGGCGCTAGGCGAGTCCAGTCGAATGCCGGGCCGTCGCGGTGAACTGACGGGATTCAGGAACAGGCCGCTGGCCCGGATCGTTATCCCTAACAATTGATTAATACCGTTCCGGCTGTCCAGCGTCCATGCCGCGGGGTGGCTGACCACGGAAGCGTTTGGGGTTAAGGTTACCTCGCCCGATCGGGCAGGAGACGACGCGAGGAGAGACGACATGGCGGATCACGGACGGCCGACAGGGGCCGTACCCGGTTTCGAGGTTCCGGGCGAGATGCGCGAGTTCGCCGGGCGCAGCGTGGAACAGGCGCGCCGCGCCTTCGATACGTTCATGAACGCCGCGCAGGCGGCGACGACGAACATGCAGGCTTCCACCGGCACGCTGCACGGCAGCGCACGGGAAGCGACCCAGCAGGCGGCGGGCTTCGCCGAACAGAACGTACGCGCCGCCTTCGATCTGGCGCAGCAGCTCGTCGCGGCCCGCGGGCTTGATGACGTGATGCGGATCCAGACCGAGTTCATGCAGAGCCAGATGACGGCCTTGCAGAAGCAGATGACGACCTTGCAGGAGCAGATGAAGACCTATGGCGAGGTCGTCACCAAGGCGACGACTGGCGCTCCCGACAAGCGCTGAGGTCTATAGATGATCGTGCAATGCAGCATTCTATTGCATTGCACAATAAATCGCGGTATGGCGGCGCTGCCCTGTCGCAGTCCTGTGCGCAGGCCCGGCGGCGAGACGTCCCGGCCTGCCGAACCCGGAGCTTCCGATGGCGATCAAGAAAACCCCGATCACCCCGGCCCGGCCCCCCGAGCCGGCATCCCCTCCGAAGGTTGCCGCCGCGACCCCGGCCCCGCCGATGGCGGCGCCTCCGAAGCCGGCCGAGCCGAAGTCCGTCGACGTCAGGGTGGCCGAGACCAGGCCAGTCGAGACCAGGCCAGTCGAGACCAGGCCAGTCGAGACCAAGTCAGTCGAGACGAAGCCCGTGGAGCCGAAACCCGCCACACCGAAACCCGCCATACCGAAGCCCGCGGACGACATGACCTCGATCATGAAGTCGATGCCGGAGCCGGTTCGCCAGTCACAGGAGAAGATCATGAAGGCAGCAGAGGACGGCATGGCGATCGGCCGGAAGCAGATGGAAGCCATGAAGCAGACCGCGTCGGAGACTCACGCTGCCGTCGACAGTGCCATGTCGTCGGCCGGCAATGCCATGGTGGCTTTCAACCTGAAGATGCTGGAGGCGTTCCGGACCAATGCGACCGCCAATTTCGAGCTGATGACGGCGCTGATGGGCGCCAAGAGCACAGCCGAAGCGGTCGAACTCCAGAGTGCGCATCTTCGCCGCCAGATCGAGAGCATGACCGCGCAGTCCCGGGAGTTCGCGGCCCTCGCCCAGAAAATGGCGACCGACGCCGTCGAGCCGGTGGCGTCCGCGGCGCGGAGGTTCACGAAGCCCGAGCGCTGACCGGAATGTGCCAGCAGCCGCGCCAGCGCTCTCCGAACGGCGAGCGGCGATCTTGAATCGGTCGCCGTTTCGGCGTAACTCACCGCTCGCGTGCGTATGCAGCTGTAGCTCAGTTGGTTAGAGCGTCGGATTGTGGCTCCGAAGGTCGGTGGTTCGAGCCCACCCAGTTGTACCACGCCGTGTGAGGCTCGAACGCGTGACAGGCACCAACGTCTATGTCGAAAGCCCGTGCGCCTCATCCTGGGGTGCGAATGGGCGCAGCGAGCGAGCCTCGAGGGATGAGGCATGCTCCGAGCCGACAGTCAGCATTCGGCGACGTTGACCGCCAGCCCACCCTGCGACGTTTCCTTGTATTTCGACTGCATGTCGGCCCCGGTCTGCCGCATCGTCTCGATCACCTGATCGAGCGAGACGTGATGCGTGCCGTCGCCGCGCAGCGCCAGTGACGCGGCCGCGATCGCCTTGATCGCGCCGAACGCGTTGCGCTCGATGCAGGGGATCTGCACGAGCCCGCCGATCGGGTCGCAGGTCATCCCCAGGTGATGTTCCATGGCGATCTCGGCCGCGTTTTCCGTCTGCTCCGGCGTGGCGCCGAGCCCCGCCGCCAGCCCGGCGGCGGCCATCGCGGCGGCCGACCCAACCTCGCCCTGACAGCCGACCTCGGCGCCCGAAATCGACGCGTTACGCTTGATCAGGCTGCCGATCGCCGCTGCGGTCAGCAGGAACTCCACCGATCGGGCGGACGAGTACTCCGGACAGAAATCGCGAAAGTAGCGCAGAACGGCCGGAATGATCCCTGCCGCGCCGTTCGTCGGCGCGGTCACGACGCGTCCGCCGGCAGCGTTCTCCTCGTTGACGGCGATCGCAAAGGTGCTGACCCAGTCCATGATCTCGTGAGCGGCGGCCCGGTCGTTGCGGCCGCGCCCGGCGATCAGCGCGGCATACAACCCGGCGGCGCGGCGGCGCACCTTCAGCCGGCCGGGTAACGGTCCCTCCTGTGCGAGACCGCGTTCGATGCAGCCGAACATGACGTCGCGGATCTGCTCGAGCCCGTGGCGGACGTCGTCGGCCGGCCTCAGGACCGCTTCATTGGCCAATTGAACGGCCGCGATCGAGAGCCCCGTCGCACGACACAGCGCGAGCAACTCGCCTGCCGTGCCGAACGGATGGACGACGTCGCGCCCCGCGTTGCCGGGCCGTTCGCCCTCCGTGACGACGAAGCCGCCGCCGATCGAGTAGAACACCCGGCGAAGGATGATCCCGCCGTCCCGGTCGAGTGCGGTGAACCGCATGCCGTTGCTGTGGCCGGGCAGCGTTTCGCCGAGCTCGAAGATCAGGTCGACCGCCGGGTCGAACCGCGCCGTCCGGCGGTCTCCGAGTTCGATCCGCTTCCGCTCCGCCAGTGCCGCCACCAGACCGGTGACCGCGTCCGGATCGACTGTCGCCGGTTCCTCGTCCAGCAGCCCGAGGCAGATCGCGACGTCCGTCGCGTGACCCTTTCCCGTCCAGGCGAGGGAGCCGAACAGCTCGACCCTGAGCTCGCTGATGCGCGCCGGGTCGGGACTCTCGCGCAGGTCGCGCAGCATCGTTCTCGCCGCGACCATCGGGCCGACGGTGTGCGAACTCGACGGGCCGATACCGATCTTGAACAGATCGAAGACGCTGGTCACGGTGGCTCCAGACGGTCGAAACGCCGGCAGCCGCACCATGGCAGTCGCGGGTTGCTCTGCCAACGCCGCCCGACGGCCGGCGCTGGCCGCAAGGCCACCGATCGCGCTAAGGTTCCGGGCGAAGCGCCGCATGCCTGCGGCCGGAGCAGCGAATGTCCGACGATACCCTCGACCTTGCGGCCCTCGGCGACGCCGAACTTGTCGAGCAGATGCATCTCGATCTGTACGACGGCCTGAAGGAGGAGATCGAGCAGGGCGTTCACATCCTGCTGGACCGCGGCTGGCTGCCCTACGACGTGCTCACCCAGGCGCTCGTCGCCGGCATGACGGTCGTCGGCCGGGATTTCCGCGACGGCATCCTGTTCGTACCGGAAGTGCTGATGGCGGCCAATGCCATGAAGGCCGGCATGGCGATTCTCAGGCCGCTGCTGGCCGCCACCGGCGCGCCGCGCATGGGCAAGATGGTGATCGGCACCGTCAAGGGCGACATCCACGACATCGGCA
>CAZVMY010000136.1:0-7454 GCA_964628955.1 uncultured Methylocystis sp. | reverse complement strand
GCTTTCGACTTGCCGACGAAGCGGGTGAGCCGCTGCGTGCCGCCCGAACCCGGCATGACGCCGAGCTTGATCTCGGGCTGGCCGAACCGGGCCGTGTCGGCGGCGAGGATGAAGTCGCACATCATCGCGAGTTCGCAGCCGCCGCCCAGCGCGAAGCCTGCGACCGCGGCGACCACCGGCTTGCGGGCCCGGCCGACGCGGTCCCATGGCGCGATGAAATCCTCCAGATAGGCCTCCATGAAGGTCTTGCCGGCCATCTGCTTGATGTCGGCGCCGGCTGCGAAGGCCTTCGCCGAGCCGGTGATCACCATGCAGCCGATTGCGGGATCGGCCTCGAACGCGTCCATCGCCGACGACAGGTCCGCGACCAGCTCGGCGTTGATCGCGTTGAGCGCGTCGGGCCGGTTGAGCGTGATCAGCCCGACCCGGCCGTGCGTCTCGACGATGATGGTGTTGTGGCTCATGCAAATCTCCTGCGGGCGATCGCCAGAGCTTTAGCGGCTGCGCCGCGCGCCGTCATCCGAGGCCTCCGCCCTTACCGCTGGCACGACGTGCAGTGAAAGGTGGACCGGCCCGCCTGCACCGTCCGCTGCACGGTGCCGCGGCAGCCCGGCTTGAGGCACGACTCGCCCTCCCGGCCGTAGACGCGGAAGGCGTGCTGGAAATAGCCGAGCTCACCGTCGGCATGGGCGAAGTCGCGCAGCGTCGAGCCGCCCGCCTCGATCGCCTCCTCGAGCACGGCGCGGATCTCTCCGGCGAGCCGGTCGGCGAGCGCCGGTCGTCCCGCCACATCGTCCGCCGTCCGCATCGGCGACAGGCCGGACCGGAACAGCGCCTCGCAGACATAGATGTTGCCGAGGCCGGCGACGAGCCTCTGGTCGAGCAGGGCCGCCTTCACCGAGGTCCTGCGGCCGGCGAGCAGCGCGGCGAGCACGGCGCCATCGAGCGCGTTGCCCAGCGGTTCCAGTCCGATGCCTGCAAGGCGCGGGTGGCGATCCAGCTCGGCCCGCGCTCCCAGGTCCATGAAGCCGAACCGCCGCACGTCGTTGTAGACGATCCGGACACCGCCACCGAGCGCGAAGGCGACGTGATCGTGTCCGGCGTGGCGCGTGACGCTCCGCGCAAAGCTGCCGGGAACGGCGTCCGTCCCCGCGTCCTCGACGATGAACCGGCCACTCATGCCCAGATGCATGATCAGCACGGCGTCGTCGTCGAGATCGGCGAGCAGGTACTTGGCCCGCCGCGACAGGGCCGTGATCCGGCGTCCGGTCAGGCGTTCGGCGAAGCGGTCCGGGAACGGAAACCGCAGGTCGCCACGGGCCAGCGTCACGCCGTGGATCACCTGGCCTTCCATCGCGGGCGCGAGGCCGCGCCGGACCGTCTCGACTTCGGGAAGCTCGGGCATGGGACCGCTATAGTCTGGGACCGTCCGGCCGTCACCCGGCCGCTCCGGGCGGCGCGAGACGGTCGATGGTCTGGAACCGGCCGGCACGGTTTACCGTATGCAGCCCGCGGGCGCGCCAGCGCTCGGGCGGGCCGATCAGCCGCAGGGGCGTCTGCCGGAAATCGTTGGCATCCAGCCGGTCGATGCGGCAGAGCGAAAGCCCCGCGCCGTAGCCCTCGAAACAATCCTGTGCCGGTCGGACGAGACCAAGCCGGCCCGGCTCGATCCGCCCTGCTGGCCTCGCGTGGCGCACGTCGACGAGAACCGGGTTGGCGGGATGGGCCAGCCAGGGACCGTCGAACGTCTCGGCATGGAACAGCCCGAGCCGGTCCCAGCTCGATCCGCCGTCGGCGAGGGCTGCGAAGAGGTACTGCCGGCCGCCATGCTCGATCAGGGTGGCGTCGGCCGCGGCGCAGTTGTCGACCAGCACGCGCTCCAGAACCCAGCGGTCGGGGAAGGGATCGGCCCTGTAGAGCTCGATGGTCCGGTTGGCGCCCGTCTCCGGGATCATGAACACGGTCTCATCCCGTTCGAACACGAACGGATAGGACAGGTGACAGGGCCGCTCCAGCACCACGCGCGGCGGCGAGATCACCCCCCGAGGTCCGACCGACAGATGGCTGATCACCCCCTTGCCGGTGGCATAGGGGTATTCCTCGCAGAAGAGATGGATCACGCCGTCGCGCAGCAGCGGAAACGGGTCGGCGTAGAAGCGCCGGCCGTCGTCATCGAGCCAGATCGAGTCCATCGGCAGCGCGCCGCCGCCCAGAAGGCCTTCGGCGCCCTCCGGCAGCCAGTGCCAGCCCACCTGCCAGCGCAGCCCCTGTCCGGCCAGACGCGTCAGCCGGTCGGCAATGCGCCGTCCAAGCCGCGCGACGGTCGCGAAGGCGACGGGCACTGATCCGATCCCGCCCGTTTCTGTTCGGCCGTCCTTGTCCGGCGCCTGGGGTCCCCGCGCCTGGGGTTCCGGCGCCTCGATGGCGCGGAGGCAGACGTTGGAGCAGGCGCCGAAGATCGCGTCGAGCGCCGCCGTCGTCGAGCGCCGATCCTCGATGGCTGCCAGCGCCGACGCGACGATCCCGCGTCCGGGGTCGACGACGGTCAGACGACAGGGATGCCCCGCGAGTGCGGCCGCCTGGGCCGCGTCCTCGTCGCCGCCGTCGTATCGGAGCGTGAGCGTCCGTTCGGCGGCGGGAAGCCGGCTCGCGCCCCCCGTCGTGTCCAGCACGACGTCGAAGCGGCCGTCCGGCGGCCCGATCGGCAAGGCTTCGTCCTGTCGCGCCGCGGCGTCCGGCTGCCGACGGCGCAGCAGCAGAGCCTCGAGCTGCATGAGCAGCAGTAGGCCCGGCGGCAACGGCCGGGGCTGCCCGGCCGGCAGCAGCACGGCTCGATGGCCCGCGGATCCGAGCCTCTCGGCGAGGTGCCGATGCCATCGCCAGCGTCGCGTCGGGTCGACGATGATCGCGATCCGCACGCGTTCGTCCTTTACCGTCCTTGAACCAATGGATGGCTTCCTCCGGATTCGTGGGCAAGGCAAGCGGGCCGGCCCCGACGTCGCGAGCAGGAGGGCCGAGATGGCTCCGGCCCGGAAGATCCTGTTCTACGTGCCGTCCCTCTCCGGCGGTGGGGCCGAGCGCGTCTTCGCCCTGATCGCCTCCGCGATGGCGCAGCGCGGCCATGCCGTTACGCTGGCAATGGATTACGAGGCCACCGACAACGTCGGGTTTCTCACGCCCGACGTGCGTCGGGTCGTTCTGGGCGCCGGTCACGCCCGGGCTGTACTCGCGCTGGCGGCGCTGCTCCGGCGGGACCGCATGGACACCAGCCTTTCGGCGCTGGGCGTGGCCAACGTGAAGCACGCAGCCGCCGCGGCCCTCGCCATGCGCCTGCCGCGCGCAATCCTGACCTATCACGGTCATGCCCAGAGCGAGCCGGGCGCGCTGAGCCGCCTGGGCTATCGGCTCGTTCCGTTGCTCACCCGCATGACTGCACGCACAGTCGTGGTCTCCGACGGCCTTCGCCGCCATCTGGTCGAGGAGCATCGGGCCGCCGGGCCGCGCGTGATGACGATCCACAACCCCGTCATGACCGGGGCGCTGACGACGCCGAGCGCCCCCGTGCTCGCCGCCCGATTTCCGACCGTGCTCGCCGCCGGCCGCCTGGTCGCCAACAAGGGTTTCGTGACGCTCCTGCGGGCCTTCGCGTTGGCAAGGCCGCAAAACGCCCGGCTCGTCATTCTCGGCGAGGGCCCGGAACGCGACGCGCTGCTCGGTCTTGCACGAGCGCTGGGCGTATCGGGCCGCGTTGAACTCCCGGGATATGTCGCGGAGCCATGGCTTCGCTACGAACAGGCACGCTGTTTCGTCTCGGCATCACGCAGCGAGGCGTTCGGCAACGTCGTCGTCGAGGCGCTGGCGGCCGGATTGCCCGTTGTCTCGACGGCCTGCGACGGGCCGGCCGAGATCCTGGAGGACGGCGCCCACGGCCGGCTGGTGCCGGTCGACGACGCCGCCGCGATGGCGGAAGCCATCACGGCCGCGCTCGCCGACCCGGGCGACCCCACCGCGCGGCGCGCGCGCGCGGACGTCTTCAGCGTCGCTGCGGCCGCCGACCGCTACGAGCGGCTGATCCAGGAGGTCGCCAGCCGCTGAAGCCCGCGGGCGGGTCCCGGCCTCGCCAGGGCCCGGTGATGCTCGAACAGCCGGGCCATCTGCCGGTCCACGGTGAACGGCCGCGTCCGGGCCTGGACGGCCGCAGGGTCGATCCTGCCGGCGAGGATGTCCGCCCACAGCGCCACGAAAGCCTCGGCCAGTCTCTCCGCGGCGGCGGCCGGGTTCGGGTCGCGCTCTATCAGTTTGCCGCTGACGCCGCTCACGATCAGCGGATCGTATTGCGGCAGCCGGATCGCGACGAACGGCCGCCCCACGGAGAGGGTTTCCAGCAGGTAGCAGGGCATCCCCTCGAAATAGCTCGTCAGCACACCCGCGTGGCAGCGGGCGACGATCGCCGAGACGCCGGCCGCGGATTGCACGCCATGCCGCGTGGTGAAGGCCTCGATCGCCGCGAACGCGTCGTAGCGATGCGGATCGGTCGGGCCGACGTAGTGGAATTCGAGCCGCCCGCCGAGCCGGCCGTGCAGCAGCCGCAGCGTCTCGAACATCAGTGGCGGGTCCTTGAACTCGTCGAGCCTGCCCGCGAACACGACGCGGAACACGCCGTCCCCGGTATCGAACGGCCGCGCCGGGAAGACCTCGGGATCGACCGAGACCGTCATCACCTCGGCCTTTTCCAGAAGACGCGGCCAGAGCCGGCCGATGCGGGCCCGGATGTTGGGGTTCACGCAGAGAATGCGCCCGGCGAGCCGGAGCGCTACCTGCTCGTTGAAACGATGCACGAACCAGTAGCGCTTGATCAGGCTGTCCATCTTGTCGTCCTTGCTGCCCTCGCCGTGGACCATCTGCACGGACGGCAGGCCCAGCAGACGTGCGAGCAGCGCGAATTCGAACCGCTGGAGGTCGGCGGTCGCCGGCCCGTTTCCGCGCGCGCGGCGGATCGCCGGCGCGTGGCGCAGGAGTCCCAGCCCCAGCCGCAGGGTCGCCGATCTTGCCAGTCGGGTCGCCGCGCGGTTGATTTCGGTGGCCGGCAGCCGTGCCACGGGGACGAAATCGATCGTCCGGCCGCAGGCCTCGACCTGCGAAACGACGCCCTGCGGCAGGTCGCCGGCCTCGTCGATGCCGACGAACAGCAGGCGCATGTCGTCGGGGTGGCGGCTGACGATCAGCCTGACGTGGGTCTCGATACCGCCGAGCTTGTGGCCGCGCGGGTCCATCGGATGGATCAGGCAGAGGCGCTGGCCCGCGTCGCTCCGGTCGGTCATGGCAGGTTCCTCGAGAGCAGCCGGGCTCGTCCACGGCAAGGTTCGACGATCGCGATGTCGGCGAGGACGAGGGCCGAGCGGAGGTAGCGCAGCGCGAGCCGCCGCGGCTGAGTCGCCAGCCGCCAGAGCCATTCGAGACCGAAGGCCCGAAAAGGTCCCGGCGCCCGGACCTGCACGCCGGAAACGAAATCGATCGCGGCACCGATGCACAGCGCACCGATCCCCGGGTGGCGCCGGACCAGCCGGTCCGCGAAGAACTCTTGCTTCGGAGCGCCCAGCGCGACGAACACCAGCCGGGCGCCGGATGCCGCGATCCGCTCGATCGCAGCGTCGGCCAGGCTGGAGCAAGGGTCGAAATCGGCCGGCGGCGCCTCCGCGAGCCGGGTGTCGAGGTGCGGGTATCGGGCGCGCAGCGCCGAGGCTGCGGTGTCGATCGAGTGCTGCGTCGCTCCGAACAGGGCGACGGGCAGCCCCTGCGCCGCAGCTTCGGCGATCACGGGGAGGAACAGATCGGCGCCGGTGGTGCGCCGGACGCCTTTCGACTGGAGCCGGGCCAGCATCGCCACCGGCCAGCCATCGGCGGTGACGAAGGTCGCTTCGCGGTAGATCGCCCGGAAGCGGGGATCGGCGCGCCGCTTGACGAGGTGGTCGAGGTTGAGCGTGAACAGGGTGAATCCTGCGCCGCCGCGGGCGCGTGCCGCGATCTGTGCAACGGTCTCCTCGAGCGTTGCCTGGGTGATCGACTGTCCATCCACGACCGCTCGGGGCGGTTGCCCCGTCCACGTCCCAAGCCCGGTCATTCCCACAGCCCCCTTGCCGGATCGGTCCGGCGTTCTGTCCCAAATCGGGCAGTCGCCGGCATGTCTGCCCGATGGTTGCAAATCGAAGGCCGGGCGATGGTTCGCGCCATCGCCGCAACGAAGCGTTGACCGGTGTCGTCCAGGGTCGCTGCGAGCTCGTGGAGGACGGGATGGACGGCGAAGATGGGAGCGGGGTCCTCGTTGGTCGCCGCAGGGCTCTGGCGCTCGCGGCCGCGACGGCTGCGGCCGGGATCGGCGGGCTGCGGCCGGCGACGGCGCGACGGTCCGACGGGCTGGCGGCGAGGGCGGCGCGCGCGGGCCTGACCTTCGGCAGTTCGGTCGCGGCCGAAGTCGACACCGATCCCGCATACGCCGCGCTCTACCGCGACGAAACCGCGATCGTGACGACGGATTACGCGCTGAAGTTCGACGTGCTGCGTCCGGACGCCTCGACCTTCCGGTTCGAGCCGGCGGATCGACTGCTGGCCTTCGCCAAGGGGGCAGGGCTGGCGTTTCGCGGCCATGCGCTGATCTGGAACGAGAACGTGCCGGGCTGGGTGAAGACGTCGTCTGCGGCGGCCGTCGAACGCGTCATGGCCGGGCACATCGAGCGCGTGGCGAGCCATTATGCAGGCCGCGTCCACTCCTGGGACGTGGTCAACGAGCCGTTCTGGCCGGGCCACGGGATCGCGGGCGGATTTCGCGATGGGCCGTGGTTCCGCGCCATGGGTCAGAGATATGTCGCCGAGGCGCTGCGGCGGATCGCGGCCGTCGATCCTAAGGCAAGGCTCTTGATCAACGAGGCCTTCACCGAACATGCCGATGACCTCGGTCTCGCGGTGCGCGCCGGTCTGCTCAAGCTGGTCGACGATCTCAGGCAGAAGGGTGTCCCCCTGCACGGGATCGGATTGCAGGGGCATCTCGACATGCGCAAGCCTCCCGACGATGAAGGCTTCCGAACGTTCCTGCACGAGCTTGCGCGCCGGGACCTCGACATCTGGATCACCGAGCTGGACGTGAACGACAGCGCGCTCTCCGGCCGCGTCGAGACCCGCGACATCGCCGTCGCCGCGCGGGTCGCCGGCTTTCTCGCGGCCGTTCTGGCCGAGCCACGGGTCAGGGGCGTGATCACCTGGCAGTTGTCCGACCGCTATTCCTGGTACCGGGACCCGGCCGTCGCCCGCAGCCTCAGTCCGGCCCGCCCGATGCGGCCGCTCCCGTTCGACGACCGGATGGACCGCAAGCCCATGTGGCAGGCGATCGCGGCCGCCTTCGAGGCGCGGCGGCGGACCTGACCGCTTCGGGTGGCCTGATCGCTTCAGATCGCCGGGAG
>CAZVMY010000135.1:0-7467 GCA_964628955.1 uncultured Methylocystis sp. | reverse complement strand
CGCCGGCCGCGAGATCCTCGATCGTCAGAAGTTCGGCACCGTCGAGCTGGGCGAGCAGCAGGATGCAGGAATTGACCGGTTGAGCCTGAGGCCGGCCGTCCACGATCCGGCGCAGGACCACGGTGCAGGCGCCGCAATCGCCCTCGTTGCAGCCCTCCTTGGTACCGGTCGCGCGGCGCTCCTCGCGTAGCCATTCGAGGACGGTGAGGGTCGGCCGGAACGCCGTCGGCGTCACGGTCTCGCCGCGGAAGACGAAGGCGAGCGGGCGGGACACCCTAGCTCCCCCGGTAGGTCGTGTAGCCATAGGGGGAGACCAGCAGCGGGACGTGGTGGTGCATGCCTGGGTCGACGATGCCGAACCGGACCGGCACCAGGTCCAGAAAAGCGGGCTGTTCGACGGCAACACCGGTCGAGCGGAAGTAATCGCCGACATGAAAGCGAAGCTCGAAAACCCCCGCGCGCATCGAGGGGCCTTCGAGCAGAGGGCGATCCAGCCGGCCGTCAGCGTTGGTGTGCGCCTCGGCGATGGTCGCCCCGCCGGCATCGCGCAGCGCCACCTTGAGGCCCTGCGCGGGACGGCCGGCAGAGGTATCGAGAACATGCGTCGTCAGTTGGGACATTGCCACTCCACGGCGGCGCGGTTCCGTCGGTGCACCGCCGGACCGTTTTACCGCCATGCGCGCTGGCACGCAAAGCGCGTGCCGGCCGGGATCACGCTACCGCGGCCTCAGGCGGCGTGGCGCGCGGGCTCGTCAGCCAATGCAACCTCGCGACCGGTGATCAGGCGGACGCCCCGCTGCCAGGTGATGTAGGACCACAGCCAGCTCGCGGCGACGACGAAGCGGTTCCGGAAGCCGATCAGATACCAGACATGGGCAACGCCCCAGATCAGCCACGCGACGAACCCGGTCAATCGGAGCCAGTGGAGGTCGATGACGGCGAACTTGCGCCCGACCGTCGCGAGGTTGCCGAAATCCTTGTATCGGAACGGCCCGGGGGCCGGCTTCCCGGCGACCCTGGCGGCGATCACACGGGCAACGTACCGGCCCGCCTGTTTGGCGGCAGGCGCGACGCCGGGCACGGGTTTGCCGCTCTCCTGTGTGAACAGCGCGGTGTCGCCGATCACGAAAATCTCCTCGTGTCCCGGCAGCGAAAAGTCGGGGCCGACCTTCACGCGCCCGGCGCGGTCGGTCTCGGCGTTCAGCCAGCGGCCGGCCGGCGAGGCCTTCACGCCCGCCGCCCAGATCACATTGGGCGTGACGATCTCGGTCTCGCCGATCCTGACGGCCTCGCCGGTGATGTCCGTCACGGCGTGTCCGGTCCGGATCTCGACGCCCATATCGACCAGCGCGCGATGCGCCGCCGCCGAGAGGTCCTCGCGGAACTGCGCCAGGATGCGCGGGCCGGATTCCACGAGGATGGTGCGCGCGTCGCCCGGCCGGATGTTGCGGAAATCGCGCGTGATCGAATGCCGGGCAAGTTCGGCGATCGCGCCGGCGACCTCGACGCCGGTCGGCCCGGCACCCACGATGACGAAGGTCAGCAGCGCTTCCCGCTTCGCGGCATCGGTCTCGGTCTCCGCGCGCTCGAAGGCGAGCAGGATCTTCGACCGCAGCCATGTGGCATCGTCGATGGTCTTGATGCCCGGAGCGACCTCGGCCCATTCGTCATGACCGAAATAGCTGTGGCGGGCTCCGGTCGCGATCACGAGATAATCGTAAGGCAGCGCGTTGCCGCCCTCCGTCAGCACCCGGCGTCCGTCGACGTCGACGTCGACGACCTTGTCGAGCACGACGCCCGCGTTCCGCTGATGGCGCAGCACGCTGCGGATCGGCGCCGAGATCTCGGCCGGCGACAGGCTCGCAGTCGCGACCTGATACAGCAACGGCTGGAAAAGGTGGAAGTTACGGCGGTCTATCACCGTCACGTCCGCGTCCGTCCGCGCGAGCTCCAGCGCAGCGTTGAGGCCACCGAAGCCCGCTCCCACGATGACAACCTTGCTGCGGCGTTGGTCCTGCATATCCGTCTCCTTGTTTGGCGGGCGGACCATTGCATGATGGATCGTGACATTTCGTGTGGCACTGCACGCGCCGCGATCACGTCTTGACTATCGCCGCCTCGTCACGACGGGTCGGGCGCATGCCGCGCGCGGAACAGGCCGCCTTCCGCAACGGCGATGACGACGAGCGCGATCGGGCTGAGCAGCGCGAAACCGACCAGCATAGGAACTGTGGTGCCGTCGAAGCGCTGGCCGATGACGAAGCCGAGCAGTGCGCCGCCGATGGTCGTCACGAAGCCCTGGATCGAGGACGCGGTTCCGGCGATATGCCCGAGAGGCTCCATCGCCATCGCGCCGAAGTTCGGTACCGCGAGGCCGAAGCAGAACATCGTCGCCGACTGCAGGGCCGCGAAGCTCCACAGCGTTTGAATTCCGAGCATCGCGGTCAGAAGGTTCAACGCAGAACAGGCGATGAAGCCGATCAACGCCGCATGTGAAACCAGTCGGGTGCCGTAACGGCCCACGATGCGGGAGTTCACGAACGAGGCCACCGCCATGAAGGCCGCCACCACCGCGAAGATCGTCGTGAACAGCTCCGGCCGCTGGAACGCATCGAAGAAGATCTGCTGCGACGAGTTCAGGAAGCCGAACAAGGCTCCGAGGATCAGCGTGACCGCAAGGGTGTAGCCGACCGCGATCCGGCTGGTCAGCACCGACCGGAACGCCCGCCGCACCTGGACGAAGGACAGAGGGGTCCGATGCTCGGGCCTCAGCGTTTCGGGCAGCCGCAGCGCGGCCCACGCGATGGCGCATGCCGCGAACAGGCCGAGCGCCACGAAGATGTACCGCCAGGGGGCCACGAGCATGATGAGCTGACCGAACGACGGCGCCAGGATCGGGACGGCCAGAAAGACGATGAAGGCCAGCGACATCACGCGGGCCATCTGCCGGCCCGAGTAGCAGTCGCGGACGATCGAGATCGTCAGCACGCGGGCGGCTGCGGCGCCGATCCCCTGGACGACGCGGGCGGCGAGCAGCAGCTCGAAGCTCGTCGCCAGCGCGCAGACGAAGCTGAACAGGATGTAGAGCGCCATGCTGGCGATCAGCACCGGACGGCGGCCGAAGCGATCGGACAGCGTGCCGTAGACGATCTGCGCCGCGCCGAAGCCAAGCAGATAGGCGGTGATCACCCATTGGCGGCGGTTGTCGTCGACGACGCCGTAGTCCGCGCCGATGTCGGGCAGGGCCGGCAGCATTGCATCGATCGCCAGCGCGTTCGTCGCCATGAGTGCGGCGATGAGGGTGACGAACTCACGAAAGCCCATGCCCGGATGGGGCTCGCGGGGGGCGGGCGCGTGCATGGGTGGTCTCGCATTGGGTCGGGCGTCGAATGGGGAGGGAGAAGCACGTCTTGTGACAGGACGGAGCCGCGCCGGTCCAGCCCGCTCCATGCATGCCGGCCCTGCGGGAGAGCCTGCGCGCCCCGTTCAGGCGGCGGGTGGTGCTCCGGGTGCCGGCTGCACCACACGACGGTAGAGGTGCCAGGACGCGTGGGCCAGCACGGGAATGGCGATCGCGAGGCCGATGAACAGTGGCACGAAGCCCGCGAGCAACGTCAGCGCGATCACCGCGCCCCAGACCGTCATCGTGCCCGGATTGGCCGAAACGGCGCGCAGCGACGTCTGAATCGCCACGCCGACGCCGACGTTCCGATCCAGCAGCAGCGGGAACGAAACCACGGTGATCGCGAACGTGACCGCGGCGAAACAGAAGCCGAGGATGTTGCCGACGATGATCAGGGCCCAGCCGTGTCCGGTCGTCAGCACCTCCGTCAGGAAGCTGCCGACGGACGCCGGCACCACGTCGCCGAACAGCCACCGGTAGAGCGTCTGCGCGGTGAGGAGCCACATCGCCAGCACGAACAGCAGCACGAGGCCCAGCAACACGATCGAGCGGATCGCCGGCGATCGGAAGGGATCGAAGGCGTGGCCGAACGAGGTGTCGAGGCCGAGTTCGCGCCGGCGGCTCAGTTCGTACAGGCCAGTCCCGGCGAGCGGACCGACGAGTGCGAAGCCCGAAACGAGCGGGAACAGCAGCGACAGGACGTCGTAGCCGATCGCGGCGCGCGCCAGGAACAGGCCGAGGATGGGGTAGATGACGCCGATGAAGACCACATGGGTCGGCATCGCCCAGAAATCGTCGAACCCCGCCCTGAGGCTCGCCTTCAGATCCTCGACCCCGATCTTGCGCACCACCGGGACGTCGGTGA
This sequence comes from uncultured Methylocystis sp., assembly GCA_964628955.1. Lineage (GTDB taxonomy): Bacteria > Pseudomonadota > Alphaproteobacteria > Rhizobiales > Beijerinckiaceae > CAZVMY01. The sequence goes on along the minus strand of CAZVMY010000135.1, from coordinate 3,199 downwards.
GCTCTCCTGATTCGGTCAAAACGCTGGCCATGTCGTCTCCCGCCGTTCCGTCGCTCCCCGCCCGCGCCGGCTGGCGGCTCGCCGCCGTGCCGGTCTTGCCGAATTGGCAATAGGATAATCCGAAATGGCACCGCTGTCGCCAATCACGTGTGGATGTACGGGACGGCCGCTCGACCCACCGCCGGCCACGTGACGTAATCACGCCGCGCCGGACGCTGGAGATCGACAGGGCATGCTTGGCTTCGTCACGCTGATCTTCTGCTGCCAGCTCGCCGGCGAACTCGGCGTTGCCGCGCTCGGGCTGCCGCTTCCGGGGCCGGTTGCGGGCATGGTGCTTCTGTTCCTCGGGCTCGTGGTCAACAAGGGCATCCCGCCGGACCTGGCGCGGGTCGCCGACGCGCTGCTGCCGAACCTGTCGCTGCTGTTCGTGCCCGCCGGTGTCGGCGTCCTGCTGCATGCGGGACTGATCGGTCGCGAACTCGTCCCGATCGCCGTGGCCCTCGTCGGGAGCACGCTGGCGACCATCGCCGTGACGGCGCTGCTGATGGCGCGTCTGCGACGGAGCCGCGAGTGATGCGCGACCTTCGCGACGTCTGGGTCTATCTCAGCGCCAGTCCGCTCCTGCATCTGACGCTGACGCTGGTCGCGTTCCAGATCGGTCTGTTTCTGCACCGCAGGGCGGGCCTCAGCCCGCTGGTCAATCCCGTTCTGGTCGCCGTCGGGCTCGTGATCGCCTGCCTTCTGGGAACCCGGACGTCATACGAGACGTATTTCGCCGGCGCGCAGTTCGTGCACTTCCTGCTGGGGCCTGCGACCGTCCTGCTGGCGATCCCGCTCTATCGGCAGTTCGAGGCCGTGCGGCGCTCGGCCCTGGCGATCATCGTCAGCATCGTCGCCGGATCGCTGACGGCCACCATCACGGCGGTCGCCATTGGCGGAGTTCTCGGCGCCTCGACGGATACGCTCGTCGCGCTGGCGCCGAAATCGGTGACCGCGCCGGTGGCGATGGGTATCACCGAGCGGCTCGGGGGATTGCCTTCGCTGACGGCGGCGCTCGTGATCCTCACCGGGATCTGCGGCGCGATGCTCGGCCCGCCGCTCCTCAACCTGCTCGGCGTGCGTGACTGGGCGGCGCGCGGCCTCGCGCTGGGCACCGCGAGCCACGGCATCGGCACGGCCCGGGCTCTTCAGGTCAACGAGGTGGCCGGTGCGTTCTCCGGCCTCGCGATGGGCCTGAACGCGCTGGCCACGGCGATCCTGCTGCCGCTGCTCTGGGTCCTGTTCTTCTAGGCCGGTCGCACCAGCGTCACGGCTCGTGGGAGGCTGCTGCCTGCGCTTCGGCGACGGCGACTGCGGTCATGTTGGCGATGCCCCGCGCGGTCATGGAGGGCGTCAGGACATGGGCAGGCCGGGCGGCACCCAGCAGGATCGGGCCGACCGGCAGCGCGTCGGCCAGAATCTTGGTGAACTGGAACGCGATGTTGGCCGCGTCGAGGTTCGGCATGACCAGGATGTTCGCCTCGCCCCTGAGCCGTGACGACGGCAACACGCGATCGCGGATGATCTGCGACAGCGCCGTGTCGGCCTGCATCTCGCCGTCGACCTGAAGCTCCGGTGTCCGTTCGAGGATCATGGCGAGCGCTTCGCGCATCTTGTGCGCCGAAGGAGCGTCGGCGGAGCCGAAATCGGAGTGGGACAACAGCGCCACTTTCGGCTCGAGGCCGAACCGGCGCACGTGGTCGGCGCACATGAGCGTCGTCTCCGCGATCTCCGACGCGGTCGGATCCCAGCGGACATGAGTGTCGGCGAGGAAATACGCGCCCTTGGGCGTGATCACGAGGCTCATGGCCGCGAAATCGGTCAGCCCCGGCTGAAGCCCCACGATGTCCTTGATGTAGCGCAGCCGGGAGGCGAACCGGCCCTCGACACCGCAGAGCATGGCATCGGCGTCGCCGCGACGCACGGCGAGCGCCGCGATGACGGTGGTGTTGGTGCGGACCAGCGTGCGTGCCGCCTCGGGCGTGACGCCGTGGCGGCCGGCCACCTCCAGGTAGGTCGCGACATAATCACGATAGCGTGGATCATCCTCCGGGTTGACCAGTTCGAAGTCGCTGCCGGCCCGGATCGACAGGCCGAAGCGCTGCAACCGGGCCTCGATCACCGCGGGCCGGCCGATCAGGATCGGCCTGGCCAGCTTTTCCTCGACCACAGTCTGGACGGCGCGCAGCACGCGTTCGTCCTCGCCTTCGGCATAGACGACGCGCCGCGGATCGCGCTGTGCGGCCTGGATCAGCGGCTTCATGATGAAGCCCGAGCGAAAGACGAAACGGGAGAGCGTCTCGTCATAGGCGTGGAAGTCGGCGATCGGCTTGCGCGCCACGCCGCTCTCCATTGCCGCCCGCGCGACGGCCGGCGCGATCCTGAGGATCAGCCGGGGATCGAACGGGTTCGGAATCAAGGAGTCGCGCCCGAAGGTCCGCGTTTCGCCGCCGTAGGCACGCGCGACGACCTCCGACGGCGCCTCGCGCGCAAGCTGTGCGATCGCCTTGACGGCCGCAAGCTTCATCGGCTCGTTGATCGTGCTCGCCGCCACGTCGAGCGCGCCGCGGAAGATGTAAGGAAAACACAGCACATTGTTGACCTGATTGGGATAATCAGATCGGCCAGTACAGATCATGCAGTCCGGCCGGACCTCGATCGCCTCTTTCGGCTCGATCTCCGGACTGGGGTTCGCGAGCGCCATGACCAGCGGATTTTCCGCCATCTGCCGCAGCATGTCGGCCTTGAGGACACCGCCGGCGGAAAGGCCGAGGAAGACGTCGGCGCCGGCGATCACCTCGGACAGGCGACGAGCCCCGGTCGGTCGGGCGTAGACCGCCTTCCAGCGGTCCATCAACACAGGACGGCCCTCGTAGACCACGCCTTCGAGATCGGTGACGGTGATGTTCTCGCGGCGGGCGCCGAGTTCCACCAAAAGGTTGAGGCAGGCGAGCGCAGCCGCGCCGGCGCCAGACGTCACGATCCGGGCGGACGCGAGCGTCTTGCCGGCGAATTCCAGCCCGTTGAGGATCGCGGCCGCGACGATGATCGCCGTCCCGTGCTGATCGTCGTGGAAGACGGGAATCGCCATCCGCTCGCGGCACCGCGCCTCGACCTCGAAGCATTCGGGCGCCTTGATGTCCTCGAGATTGATGCCGCC
>CAZVMY010000134.1:0-7494 GCA_964628955.1 uncultured Methylocystis sp. | reverse complement strand
CGATGCCGCCCATCTGCGACCAGTGTGCGCTGGTGCCGTAGTTGTTGGCCTCGAGAAACTTCGTGCGGTAGTCGAGAACGTGCTGGTCTGCGCGGCGGAGGTACTCCGGGTTGCCATCGGCGGCCCACATCACGTAGTAGATCTTCGCACGATCATAATAGTTGGTCGTCTCCCATTTCGCCTGATCCTTCCGCCAGTGCTTGTCGCCGAAGAACTCGAACCGGCGCCAGTAGAGCGCGAACGGGCTGCCGAGTTCGACGAGCTTCGAGGGTTCCAGCGCCGGGCCGGCCAAGGCCAGGACGGCCGCACGCCGCGTGGCTTCGTCGCCGGTCGCGACGGCTGGTTCGCCCGGCCGCTCGGCGGCGAAGGCCGGGCCGAGCGGTGACAAGAGCGAGGCGGCAGCCGCCAGCAGCACCTGCCGCCGATCATGATCCGTTCCGATCGCCATCGCCTGAACCCTCCGTTGCCCGCCGCGAGCGTCATCGAACCGGACGCCTCGCCGCCAGAATGCCGGCCAATTCTAGCCGAACCGAGACGGAGCCGACAGGCGGTGCGCGCGTTCCGGGCCCGAGCCCTCCGCTGCCGAAGCTCAGCAGTGGCCAATCCGCGTTTCGCGGCGGTTAAGGGCGTCGGGAGCATTCCGATCCGGCGAGAAATCCGTTCTTGACCGAACAGCAGACATACCGCCGGCCACAGTTGATCCGTCAGGGGCGGCGTGTTAGCGGCTGTCGTCGTAACTGACGGCAGCCCTCGTCGACCCGACTCTCGTTCCGGAGTCAGAGATGAGTATCGCCCAACTCTTCGGGACCTCGATGAATTCCGATGGCGCCGTCAGACACTCCACGGAATTGACGATCGTTGCGCCGTGCTTCAACGAGAGCCAGAACGTTTCTGTACTGGTCGAGAAACTCGGGACCGCTCTCGCCGGCGTCGAGTGGGAGATCATCTTCGTCGACGACGACTCGCCGGACGGAACGGCCTCCGAAGTCCGCCGGCTCGCCGCAGTCGACCGCAGGGTGCGTTGCGTGCAGCGCATCGGCCGGCGCGGCCTCTCCACGGCGGTCATCGAAGGAATTCTCGCCAGCTCCTCGCCCTACGTCGCCGTCATGGACGCCGATCTGCAGCACGACGAGGGTTTGCTGCCGGCGATGCTCGACAAGCTGCGCGGCGGCAATCTGGACCTGGTGATCGGCAGCCGGTACGTCGAGGGCGGCAGCACCGGAACCTGGGATCAGACCCGCGCCTCGATGAGCGCGTTCGCCACCCGGCTCGCCGGCTTCGTCCTGAAGCAGCACGTGCGCGACCCGATGAGCGGCTTCTTCATGCTCACGCGCGGGTTTTTCGACCAGTGCGTCCGACGGCTGTCGGGACACGGCTTCAAGATCCTCGTCGACCTGTTCGCGTCGAGCCAGCGGCCCATCCGCTTCGAGGAGCTCGCCTTCACCTTCCGCGAGCGTCAGCACGGCGAGAGCAAGCTCGACAGCATGGTGCTGATCGAGTTCGTGATGCTCCTGCTCGACAAGACGATCGGCTGGCTCGTGCCGGTGCGGTTCATCCTGTTCGCGGCGGTGGGCTTCTCCGGCGTGTTCGTCCATTTCATCGTGCTCGGCATCGCCATGCTCAGCCTGCCGTTCACCGCCGCCCAGACCGTCGCCACCCTCGTGGCGATGACGAGCAACTTCTTCATCAACAACGTCCTGACGTATCGCGACCGGCGGCTGCATGGCCGTGATCTCGTCTTCGGTCTGCTGACGTTCTATCTGGTCTGCAGCGTCGGCGCGGTCGCCAACGTCGGCATCGCCACGGCGATCTTCGAGCGCGACTACTCCTGGTGGCTCGCCGGGCTGGCCGGCATCCTCGTCGGCGTGGTCTGGAACTACGTGATGTCGTTCACATTCACCTGGCGGCGGCGGGCTCCGGCTTGACGACGACCAACACACTGGCCGGCGGGTCCGCGATGGGTGGCGACCGTTCGTTCGCTATGCGTCTGCTCGTGGCCGTGCTCGGCCTTCTCGTGATTTCGGCGGCCTTGCGCCTCTTCCATCTCGGACGCTGGCCGTTCGCAGGCGACGAGCTCGCAACCCTTATCGAGCTGAAGTCGCTGTTCGGCATGATCAGCCTGTCGCCGGACAGCGTGTTTGCTCGACTGCCGCAGGTCATTCCGCTGGGCTACGCCTTCATCGGCACCGGGGTCGCCCTGTTCGGCGAGACCGAGTTCGGTTCGAGGCTCGCGCCGGCGCTGTTGGGTGCCGCCACCCCAGTCGCGATCTTCCTCATCCTGCGGCGCGACCGGAGCCTGCTGTTCCCGCTCATCGTCGGAGCGCTGGTCGCGCTCTGGCCGGATCATCTCTTCTTCAGCCAGAACGCGCGCTACTACAGCCTGGCAATGCTCCTTGCCTTCGTCGCAGTGGCGCTCGGAGCGCGCTCGATCGAGCCGGGAGAGATCAGGGCATTCGGCTGGGCGTGCGCCGTCGTCGTCGTCGGCCTCTTCGCCCACACGCTGGTGGTGCTCGTGCTGCCGCTGATCTGCATCGGCGTCTGGCTCGGGCACAAGGTGGAGCGGCGACCCGTTCCCCTCTTCTTCTACGCAGCGTCGGCCGTGGCCGGCGCTATCCTCCTGGTGCTCGGCTGGTTCTTCCTCCGGCCGAGACTGCAAGGCTGGAACGCCCAGCAGGAATGGGGTTACGGCTCGCTCCACGCAGTGCTGTCGGCGGTAAACTCGCTCGGCTGGCCCTGGGCGCTGCTCGCCGCGACAGGTACGCTTCTGCTGCTCGCACGCTGGCGGGACGGACGCAGCGTCTACTGGCTGGTGGGGCTGGCCGGACTTGCCGCGGCGCTGCTCGTGCTCCCTCGGGTCGTCGTGTTCCACCCCGGCTACGGCACGTTCTTCATGCTGCCGGCTTTCGTCGCCGTCGCGGTGGCGACCGTCGCCATCGCCGACACGCTGGGCCGCCTCAGCCGGCCTGCGGGCGCCCTCTGGCCCATCATGGTGGCGGCCCTGGCGCTGCCGTCGGTCGCCAGCCACTTCGTCGACGGGACACGGCCGGATTTTCGCGCCGCCGCCGCCTACGTCCGCGAGAACTGGCGCCCGGGCGACCGCTGGGCCGGCAACCCGCCGGAGTACCTCGACCACTACGGCGGCGGCCTGGCGCCCGCTCTCACGCTGCCGCTCGGAGCCCAGTTCCTGCCGACGATCCAGCAGCTGGCCACAGGCCCCGGCCGGGTCTGGTTCGTCATTCCGAGTTCGCGCCGGGGCTACGGGCCCGAACTCCAGGCCTGGCTACTGCAGAACCTGCACCTGCGCCAACGGGTGAGCCCAACCCGCTTCGATTACCACCAGCTCGCGGTGGACGTGTTCCTATACACGCCGGCGCCCTAACGGCATCCGTTCAGGCAGCGCTTGCCACCGTAGTCGTACCCGGCATGCCGGGCTGCAGCACGTCCATGTGCTGCAGGGCCCATTCTTCGAGGATCAGAAGCGCGAACAGCCGGGCACCGTGATCCCGGCCGCCGGACAGATGCTCGTCGACGAGCGCCCGGACCCCATCGGGTCGCGTAGCGCCCAGCGCCGACAGCCCGGGTGCGTCCGGCAGGGCCCGCAGCCGCGCGGCCAACGGTCCTGCGAACCAGCGCGAGACGGGCGGCGTGAAGCCGCGCTTGCCGGGCGCAACCCGGAAGTCGGGCACCGTCTCGGCCAGCAGGTCCTTCAAGATGCGCTTTCCGCCCCGATCGTCGATCAGATACTCGTCCGGCAGCGACAGGCCGAAGCTGACTACCTCGTGATCCAGCAACGGCGCGCGCACCTCGAGGCCGAACGCCATGGAGGTCACGTCGACCTTCGGCATGAGATCGTCCGCGAGATAGGAGGCGGCGTCGACGCAGCGCATGCGCCGGAGCGGCGCACCTTCGGCATCGCGATAGATCCCGGCCAGAGCGGCCGTGGGCTCCGGGCTTCCCGCGAGCGAAGCACGAAACCGCTCCGAGTAAAGCGCCAGCCGGTCGCGACTGCCCAGCAGCGATCGAAGGGCCGCGAAGCGGTCGGCAGCGTCGCCGGTGCCGAGCACCCTCAGGCCGCGCTCGATGCGGCCGAGGCTCGGCAACGAACCGGCCTGGAACGGGCGCAGCAGGTCCGAGGCGACGCGGGCGGCGCCCGCCGGAACCCAGCCGCCGCGCCGGGCAAGATCACGCGCCGTGCCGTACCAGTTGTAGCCGGCGAACCCTTCGTCGCCGCCGTCGCCGCCGATTGCGACGGTGACGTGCCGACGCGTCTCGCGCGCGAGCGCCCACATCGGCAGCGCGGACCAGTCGGCGTGCGGCTCGCCGAAATGCGCGACCATCTCGGGCAGCGACCCGACGATGTCGCTGCCGACCCTGAAGACGTGCCGGCGGAGCCCCAGCCGGTCGGCGAGAGACGCCGCCGCGGCGCTCTCGTCGAATTCGCTCTCGTCGAAGGCGATCGAGAACGTCTCGATGGCCGATTGCGTCCGCCGCGCCGCGATGGCGGCGACCAGGCTCGAATCGATGCCGCCGCTGAGATAGACGCCGACGGGCACGTCGCTGCGCAGCCGAATGGTGACCGCCTCGTCGACGAGACCGTGCAGACGATCGAGCGCCTGACGGTAGCTGCCGGCATAGGGCGACCGCGCCGGTCCGAGGTCGAAGAACCGCGTCAAGTTCAGCCGGCCGCCACGACCGTCACCGACCGAGCCGGCAGCGAGCTTGCCGACATCGCGGAAGATCGTGCCCGGTGCCGGCACGTATCCGAGCGTCAGGTAGCGGTCGAGCGATGCCGGATCGACCTCCCAACCCCTCCGCGTCGAGGCGCGCAGCGCCGAAAGCGACGACGCGAAGTAGAGGATGCCGTCCTCGACGAGCCAGTAGAGCGGCTTCTTGCCGATCCGGTCACGCGCGATGATCAGCTCGCCGGTCGTGTCGTCGAAGGCCACGAAGGCGAACATGCCGCGCAGCCGATCAAGGCAGGCCTTGCCCTCCCGTCGCAGCAGGCGAAGCAGCACCTCCGTGTCCGAGGTGGTGCGGAAGCTCTCGCCCCCGGCCGCCATCGCCTCCCGCAGCTCGACGTAGTTGTAGATTTCGCCGTTGAAGACCAGCCCGAAACGGCCATCGTCCTCGACCATGGGCTGTTGTCCGGTGGCCAGATCGATCACCGACAGCCGGCGGTGGCCGAGGCAGGCGCGACCCGAGGGCGAGACCCAGACGCCCTCGCCGTCCGGACCGCGATGCGCGATGCGATCGCACATGGCGCGCACGCGCATGGGGTCCGGGCGGGCTTCCGCCGTCAGTCCCACCGCTCCGGCGATGCCACACATGGTCTTCGACCCTTTCCCGGCAGTCGATCGGAGCGCCTCGGCTCCGGCCGGCGCCGCTGGAGCTGAACTGCTAGAGCTGCCTGACGACCCGCGCCGGAGCGCCGGCGACGAGGGTACGCGGCGGCACGTCTTTCGTCACGACCGACCCCATCGCCACCACGCTGCCTTCACCCACGGTGACACCCGGAAATATCGCGGAGCCGCTACAGATCCAGGCGCCGTCGCCGATCGTCACGGCCCGGATGTCGGTGGGCGCAGGCGCCGCGCCGGTCGCCCTCAGTTCGGGGTCGAGCGGATGACCGGGCGAGTCGAAGATCGTCACGTTGGGGCCGATCAGGACCTTGCGGCCGATGCTGATGCGTCGCGCCACGACGATCATAGCGTTGTGGTTGACGTAGCTGTCGTCGGCGATCTCGAGAAGCGGCGGCTCCGGCAGGATCGCTGCGAACAGAATGCTCGACTTGCCGTCCATCCGGACGCGATCGCCAAGGACGATCCTGCCGTTCCCGGAGACGTAGTGGAAGAAGCAACCGGTCCTGATGCCGCTGCCATATCTCTCGCAGCGCGCCTTGAGGTAGGGCTCGCACAGGAAGACGCGCGCCGCCCATTGCAGGGAGCGGTGGATGCCGAGCACGACGGCGACCAGCGGCTTCACGAGAACGGGGGGCGCCGGCACCGAAAAACCCACGGTCGCGCGATAGGCGCCGCGCGCGAGTTGCGCCAGGGGATGATCCGAGTGGCGAAGGTGATAGACGTAGTTTCGCATCGGCATCAGGGTCCGGCGTTGCTCCAACCGCCGCCCGGCGTCTCGGCGGACCTGGTCTCTCGGCGGACCTGGTCTCCCGGCAGACCTGCGGCGGCACGGTCCCACCGCCGAGGTCATTAGCTCAAACGCCCCGCCCTTGCAGCATGATCACGCGATCATGCTTTATCGAAACGCGCCTCCGGTCAGCCGAACTCGTCGAGCTTGCGTCCGTCGGCCCAGCCCATCTCGGGAACGCGCGAGACGATCGGAAGTCCCGTCGCGGTCTCCAGCTCATCGGCGGTCCGTATCGCGCCGTCGGTCATTTCCAGCAGCACCGCGATCGCCACGCCGATCAGGATACCGCCGGCAATTCCGGTGATGAGCACGATCATCCGGCCACGAACGGGTCGGACAGGGTCGGTCGGCCGGTCGATCGCCACGATCCGTTCCGGCGTACGATAGGGGCTCGCAGCCCGGTAGCCGTCGAGGAAGTGCTTGAGCACCGTCTCCAGTTGCTCGCCCAGTCCCGCGGCTGGATACCCCGCCAGGCGGAACTCGAGCAGGTTGTTGCCGACGTTGTCGAGCTCCAGGGTCGATTGCAGCCTGACGAGCCTGTCGATGCGCTCGGCGGGCGAAAGCGGTCGGCCGCCGTTCAACTCGTCGATGACCTTGTTCAGGACGTTCTCGCTCTTCATGAGCGCACGCATGCCGGCGATCCTGTCCTGCATGCGCTCGCTCACCGCCTGTGACGAGCGGCTGGTGAGCGGGTTCTCCGGATCGGCTTCCTGGAACAGGATCAGGGCCCGTGCGACGAACTTCTGCGGCAGCAGAAGCGCCGCGCCCAGGCTCAGCGGAATCATGATGAGAACGGGCAGGATCAGGACGTATCGCCTGCGCCATGCCGCCTTCAGTACTCTGGAGAGCTCTTTGTTGGCTCGCATCGATCGACCCCGTCCTTGATACCAACGGTTACGTGTAAACGAGAACGATCACGGCTGCATCCCGCTGGCGCCCAGCGCCGGCTTCGACGCTTCTACCGGACGCCGCCGGGTCCGGCGCGGTTCGGCGCGGATTTCGCGGTCGACCTCGCCGATCCTGTGCTGAAGCGCCATGGTGATCGCGGCAAGCACGTAGATCACCCAGGTGTAGGCGTGGGAAATGAACGTGGCCGCGCCGACGAAGGCCGCGATCGCTCCGAGCACCGCGAAGCCGAAAACGCGCAGGATCGCCGCGTCCCGGTGCGTCGTGGAATGGTCGATGCTGCCCATCGCGGAGCGGATCGAGGCGGCGAGCAGGCCCATGAACAGCGCGAAGCCGATCAGCCCGGATTCGACGGCGACCTCGAGCCAGGTGTTGTGCGTGACCCAGCCGATGCCGAATTTTCTGAAACTGACAAGCAACACCTCGAAGAACTTACTGAAC
>CAZVMY010000133.1:0-7526 GCA_964628955.1 uncultured Methylocystis sp. | reverse complement strand
TCTGGGCGGTGCTGGAGCCCGTAGAACTGACCTACAGCATCGCTAGCTCGAACGGGCACCGCGCCCGCGAACTTCTCATCTCCAGCCCGCCTCGGGCCGAATGACGCGAAAGCAAAAAAATGCCATTTGATTTTTCGTTTCCTGCCATTTGATGCTGCGCGCTACATCACGGTCGAGGTCGGCTGCGACAAGCGCTTCGAGACCTGCCGCGACCGCTTCGCCAACACGCTGAATTTCCGGGGTTTCCCGCATATTCCGGGCAACGACTTCGTCGTGTCCTTCACCCGCCAGGGCGAGGCGCGGCAGGACGGCGGGGTGATCGTGCCATGAACGGTGCCATGAGCGGGCTCGCCCCCGAGACGATCGTGCGCGCCGCGCGCCGCTGGATCGGAACGCCCTACCGGCATCAGGCCTCGCTGAGGGGCGTGGGCTGCGATTGCCTCGGCCTCGTGCGCGGGCTCTGGCGGGAACTGGTGGGCCCGGAGCCGGAAACGCCCGGCCCCTATGCGCCGGACTGGGCCGAGGCGGGCGGCGGGGACGCGCTTCTGGCGGCCGCCGCCCGCCACTTTCGGCCCTGCGATGCGCCGGCCGCCGGCGATCTGCTGCTGTTTCGTTGGCGCGAGGGCCTGCCGGCCAGGCATCTGGGCATTCTCACCCTACCGTGCCGTATGGTGCACGCCCACGACGGCGCGGCCGTCGCGGAAGTGGCCTTCGCCCCATGGTGGCAGCGCCACCTCGTCGCGAGCTTCCGCTTTCCGGGCGTCGAGTAAGGAAGCGCGGCCTGCCGGCTTCCTCTCCCCCGACGGGGGAGAGGTGAGGTGAGGGGCGGCTCAGGACGGGGCGCCGCGCGCGTGGCCGGCGCCCCTCACCCCGCCCTCTCCCCGCAGGCGGGGAGAGGAAAGAGAAGGATCGGGTCATGGCGACGCTCGTTCTGCAATCCGCCGGCGGGCTCGTCGGCGAGGCGCTCGGCGGTCCGATCGGGGCGGCGCTCGGGCGCGGGCTCGGCGGGCTGGCCGCGCGCGCGATCACGGGCTCGGGCGGGAGCAACCGCCGCCGCAGCGTCGAGGGGCCGCGGCTCAAGGATCTCGACGGCGTCTCGGCCACCGAGGGCGCGCCGATCCCGCGGCTCTATGGCCGCGCACGCATCGGCGGCCAGCTCATCTGGGCGACGCGCTTCGACGAGGAGGTCTCGACCGCCACGACGACCACGGGGCGTCGCGGCGGCAAGTCGCTCGGCCGAACCGTCTCGGCGCTCGTCGGCGGCGGTGGCTCGACGACCACGACCGAGACGGTGACCTATCGCTACTTCGCCAATCTCGCGATCGGGCTCTGTGAGGGGCCGATCGCCTTCGTGCGCCGAGTCTGGGCCGACGGCAAGCTGGTCGATACCGCGGCCCTCGCCATGCGCGTACACACCGGCACGGAGACACAGGAGCCCGATCCGCTGATCGTGGCGAAACAGGGCGCGGACAATGCGCCGGCCTATCGCGGCCTCGCCTATGTCGTGTTCGAGCACCTGCCGTTGGAGGGTTTCGGCAACCGCGTGCCGCAGTTCTCCTTCGAGGTGGTGCGCCCGGTCGGTGGCCTCGGCGCCGCCATCCGCGCCGTCGATCTCATCCCCGGCGCCGGCGAGTTCGTCTACGAAACGCGCTTCGCCTCGCAGGCTCTGGGGGAGGGCGCGTCGCGGCCGGAGAACCGGCATCAGACGAGCCATGCCACCGACTGGACCGCTTCACTCGACGCCTTGCAGGCGCTCTGTCCCAATCTGGAGAGCGTGGCGCTGGTGGTTGCCTGGTTCGGCGACGATCTGAGAGCCGGCCAGTGCACGATCCGGCCGAAGGTGGAGATCGCGGCCAAGACGACGACCGGCGCGGACTGGGCGGTCGCCGGCCTGACGCGCGCCACCGCCTTGCCGGTCTCGACCGTCGACGGCCGCCCGGCCTACGGCGGCACCCCGTCCGACGCTTCGGTGGTCCGGGCGATCCAGGACTTGAAGGCGCGGGGGCTGTCGGTCCTGCTCTATCCCTTCGTGATGATGGACGTGCCGGCCGGCAACGCCCTGCCGGATCCCTGGTCCGGCGCCGCCACGCAGCCGGCCTATCCGTGGCGCGGACGCATCACCTGCGACCCGGCGCCCGGCCGCGCCGGCAGTTCGGACGGGACGGCCGCCGCCGCTTCTCAGGTGGCGGCGCTGTTCGGTTCTGCGACGGCGGCGCAGCATGCGATCGCCTCGGGCAGCGTGGTCTATTCCGGCCCGGCCGAATGGACGCTCCGGCGCCTCGTGCTGCATTGCGCGGGCCTCGCGGGACTGGCCGGCGGCGTCGACGCGCTGCTGATCGGCTCGGAGTTCGCGGCGCTGACGCGCGTGCGCAGCGCCTCCGGGGTCTATCCGGCGGTGCAGCAGCTCGTGGCGCTCGCGATCGAGGTGCGGGCGCTTGTCGGCTCCGCGACGAAACTGTCCTATGCCGCCGACTGGACCGAATACGGCAGCCATGTCCCTGTCGTCGGCGAGTTGCGCTTTCCGCTCGATCCGCTCTGGAGCCGGGCGGAGATCGATTTCGTCGGCCTCGACTGGTATCCGCCGCTCTCCGACTGGCGCGACGGCTCGGCCCATGCCGATGCCGCGCTTGCGCCGAGCACCTACGACCGCACCTATCTGCGCGACCGCGTGGCCTCCGGGCCGGCGTTCGACTGGTATTATGCGAGCGATGCCGACCGCGCGGCCGGGTTGCGCACGCCGATCAGCGACGGCGCCTATGGCAAGCCCTGGGTGTACCGCGCCAAGGACCTCTTGGGCTGGTGGTCGAATCCCCATGTCGAGCGCGTAGCCGGCGCGGAACTGGGCACCGCAACCGGCTGGGTGCCGCGCTCGAAGCCGATCTGGCTGACCGAGGTCGGCATTCCCGCCGTCGATCGCGGCGCCAACGGGCCGAACGTGTTCCCGGATCCCAAGTCGTCGGAATCGGAACTCCCGCCCTTCTCCCGCGGCCGGCGCGACGACCTGATTCAGGCCAATGCGCTCATGGCCACGCTGGCGCGGTTCGACCCCGCCGTGGCCGGATTTCAAGACTCGTGGAACCCCGTGTCGCCGCTCTTCGGCGGGCGTATGGTCGAGCCGTCGCGCATCCACGTCTGGGCCTGGGACGCGCGGCCGTTCCCGCCCTTTCCGAGCTTCGGCGGCGTCTGGGCGGATGCCGCCAACTGGCTGACCGGGCACTGGATCACCGGGCGGCTAGAAGGCGCGCCGCTCGACGACCTGATCGGGCGGATCCTCGTCGATTTCGGCTTGCCGGCGGCGGACCGCATCGAGGCCGACGGGTTCCTCGACGGCTATGTGATCGACCGGCCGATGTCGGCTGAGGCCGCGCTCGAACCGCTGCTGGCGCTATTCGGCGCCGCCTGCGCGATCACGGGCGGCCGCATCCGCTTCGTCGGCCGTGCCGGGCGCAGCGTCGCCACCCTCGATCCGGCGACGCTGGTGCCCGACGGCGACGGGCACGACCGGGTGCTGGCGCGCGCGGGGGAAACCACGCTGCCGGCCGAGATCGCGGTGGGCTTCACCGACGGCGAGGGCGATTATCGCCGCGCCGCCGCCGCCTCCCGCCGGCTCGCCACCGGCAGCCGCAGCCGCGGCGAGATCGACACGGCCGCCGTCCTGCCGCGCGCCGAGGCGCAGCGCCTCGCCGATGTCGGGCTCCAGGACCTGTGGACCGGCCGCGAGACGCTGGCCTTCGGCCTGCCGCCCGGCCGGCTCGACCTCGAGATCGGCGACGTGGTGACGCTCGCCGTCGAAGGCCGGGCGCGGCCTTTCCGCATCAGCCGGATCAGGGATGCCGGTGCCCGACGGATCGAGGCGCGGGCCATCGAGCCGGGCCTGGTCGACGTCATCGCCGGACCGGCCACGCTTCCGGCGCTGGCACCGCCGCCGGTCGCGGGACCCGCCTCGGTCACGATCGTCGACCTGCCGGTCGCGGCCGGCGAGCCGCCGGTGCTTCAGGCGCTCGTGGTCGATGCCGATCCCTGGGTTGGCGGTTATACGCTCTGGCGCTCGGAGACGGGGGCGAGCTACGCGCCCGTGGCCGGCGTTCCGGCGCGCGCCGGCGTCGGCGTTACGCTCGACGTGCTGCCGGCCGGGCCGCTCTGGCGCTTCGACCGCGCGAGCCGGCCGACCATCCGCCTGACCGGCGCCCATCTCGCCGCCGTCGATCCGCTGGAGGCTCTCGCCGGCGCGAACGCGCTGACGGTCCAGGGTCCCGACGGGCTCTGGGAGGTGATCACCTTCGCCGGCGCCGAACTGGTCGCGTCCGATACCTGGCGGCTGTCGACGCTCGTGCGCGGCCTCGGCGGCTCCGAGGCGGCAGCGCTCCGGCCGGTGCCAGAGGGCGCGCGCGTCGTGCTGCTCGACGGCCGGCTCCTGCCGTTGGCCGTCGGCACCGAGCGGCTCGGCGTGCCGGGCCTCTACCGGCTGTCGCCGGCGGGCCGCGACCATGGCGACCCGATGACGGTTTCGTTCACGGCGACGCCGGGACCGGCAGCGCTGCTGCCGCTGGCGCCGGTGCGCCTCGCCGCCCGGCGCGTGCCGGAAGGCGTCCGGATCGACTGGATCAGGCGCACCCGAACGGGCGGCGACGGCTGGGAACAGGCCGAAGTGCCGCTCGGCGAGGAGAGCGAGCGCTACGAGGTCGACGTGCTCGCCGGCGCCACGGTGCGCCGGACCCTGCGCGTGACCACGCCGATGGCGCTCTATGCGGCCGCCGACGAACTGGCCGATTTCGGCGCACCGCAGACGGCGCTGTCGCTGGTGGTGGCGCAGGTCAGCGCCGCCGTCGGCCGCGGCGCCGCGCGGGCCGCCACCCTGACCCTGTGACGGAGCCCCGATCATGACCGACAGTCCCAATCTCGCCCTGCCGTATCTCGCGGCCGGGCAGGCGCAGAAGCACGTGACCGTCAACGACGCGCTCCGCCTCGCCGACGCGCTGGTTCATCTCTCGGCCGTCTCGCGCACTACCGTGGCGCCGCCCGCGAACGCTGCCAACGGCGCGCGCTATCTGGTGCCGGTCGCACCCACGGGCGCCTTCGCGGGGCAGGCCGGCAAGCTCGCCTTCAGCGAGGACGGCTTCTGGCGTTTTCTCACGCCGAAGCGCGGCTGGCGGCTCTATGTCGAGGACGAGACGCGCATGCTCGTCTTCGACGGCGCGCTGTGGCGCGATCTCGGCGGCGTGCTCGGCAGGGCCGACGACCTCGCCGGCCTTGGGATCGGCACCGCGTCCGATGCGGTGAACGTCCTGGCCGCCAAGCTCAACGACGCGCTGTTCGCCGCGCGGACGGTGGGCGAGGGCGGCACCGGCGATCTGCGCCTCAAGTTCAACAAGGAGAGCGCGTCGCGGACCGCGTCGCAGCTTTGGCAGACCGGCTACTCGGGCCGCGCCGAACTCGGGCTGACCGGGTCGGACGACTTCACGCTCAAGGTTTCCGCCACTGGCTCCGCATGGACCGACGCGCTGCGCGTCGCGCGCGCCAGCGGTCACGTGCTGAAGCCCGCCATGCCCTGCTTCAACGCCGTCGGCGCGATCGCGCCCACGGGCGTGCCGGGCGCGCTGCGCTACCAGTCGGCGCCGCTCAATGCCGGCAGCCATTTCGTCGCCTCGACCGGTCGCTTCACGGTGCCGACGGCCGGCCGCTATCTGTTCCAGGTGGCGGCGGTGAAACAGGGCGCCGCAGCAACCTGGACGTCGCTCCGCAGGAACGGCAGCGCCGTCAACGGCCGCTTCGCCTATGTCGACGGGACGGGCACCAACCTGCCGCTCGGCGGCGTGATGATCCTCGATTGCGCGGCCGGCGACACCGTCGAGCACTGGCTCGAAGCCGGCGCGCTCCTGTACGCGGCCGACCTCTCCACCTTCGCCGGCGTCCTGCTCGGCTGATCATCCGTTCCTCTCAGCGAGGTGGCTTCCATGGCTGCGGCCCTCTTTTCGCGCGCGCTCGCGCTGACGCTCTCGTTCGAGGGCGGATATTCCGACCATCCGCTCGACCCGGGCGGTGCGACCAATCTCGGGGTGACCCGGCGGACGCTCGCGGCTGTGCTCGAACGCCCGGTGACGAAGGCGGAGGTTCGGGCGCTGACCCGGGCCGACGTCGAGCCGATCTACCGTGCGCGCTACTGGAACGCGGTCGCGGGCGACCGGCTTCCGGCCGGGCTCGACATGGCCGTCTTCGACCTCGCGGTGAACTCGGGTCCAGGACGGGCCGCGCGCCTGTTGCAGGAGGTTCTCGGCGTCGGGCGCGACGGGCTCATCGGCCCGGTGACGCTGGCCGCGGCGCGACGCGATCCCGTCGCTGCGATCCGGGCGCTCACCCTGCGCCGCCGCTCCTTCCTGCACCGCCTCGCCGTCTGGTCGACCTTCGGCCGCGGCTGGAGCCGGCGGGTCGCCGGGGTCGAGGCGGCTGCGCTCACCGTCGCCCGCCGGGCCAGACCCGACACGTCCTCTTCCGCTTCTTCTGCCGCTCCCGGATCCGGTCGCCCGGACGCGGCATCCCCGCCTGCGACCTCCCCGAAGGACACCGTCATGTACGATACGAAGACCCTGTTCACGAGCCGTACCGTCTGGGCGAACGTCGTCGGTCTCGCGGCGCTGGCTGCGGGACTGTTCGGCTACGACGCATCCGGCCTCGACGCGACGCGCCTGTCTGATACGATCGGACAGGTGATCGCGGGAGGCAGCTTTGTCGCGTCCAGCATCTTCCGCGTGCTCGCCACGAAACGGATCGGCTGAGCCGTCGGCACGACGGCCGGGCGGCATGGGCCCGATGCCGCCAGGGCGGGCGTTCATGACGAGTTCACCTGCCCGGCAGCACCGTTCGGCCATGCCGATTCGTCCCCTCGCCATGTTCCTGCCGTTGGTCCTCGCCGGCTCCGCCATGGCACAGGCCCCCGCGCCGGCTCAGTCGCAGCCCCAGGCTCAGGGGCAACCCCATGCTCAAGGGCAACCCTACGCGCAAGCCTGCATGACCGATGGTGATGCCCGTCAGGCGATCATCCGCAACAGCCTTCTGCCGGTCGGCGAGGCCGTGCGTCACGCCCGGGGAGGCGCGAAGGTGGACCTGGTTTCGGTCCGCCTGTGCGAGACTCAAGGGGTGATCGTCTATATGCTCGCCCTGCTCGCGCATGACGGCAAGCTGCAGCGGATCGTGGTCGACGCACGCTCGGGCGACATTCTCTCGCGGAACTGAACTCGCCCATGCGCCTGCTCGTCGTCGAGGACGACCGCGATCTCAACCGCCAGCTCGTTACGGCCCTCGAGGATGCGGGCTATGCCGTGGACCGCGCCTACGATGGCGAGGAAGGGCATTTTCTCGGCGACACCGAGCCCTATGACGCCGTCGTGCTGGACATCGGGCTGCCGAAGCAGGACGGCATCAGCGTGCTGGAGCGCTGGCGGCGTGACGGCCGCAAGATGCCTGTGCTGATCCTGACCGCGCGGGACCGCTGGAGCGACAAGGTGCAGGGCTTCGACGCCGGTGCCGAC
>CAZVMY010000132.1:0-7531 GCA_964628955.1 uncultured Methylocystis sp. | reverse complement strand
CGAGATGGAGTTGGCGGGGAGCGGTCATGAGGGGGCTCGTCGAGGACGGGTGTCGGCCGTTGGAGCTAGGTCGTCCAATGCGCCGACGCTATGGCAGACGGAAAATAGAAAGAAGACCGCTGCCTTTCGAGAGCCTGTAAGAAGAGCCTGCGCCTGAGACACCCGCAAACGAGCTGATCCATCCATGCTTGCGTAGTAGGCGAACTCGCGGATCACGATTGTGACCGGAGACCCTGATCCTCTTCCAGATTTGAGTAGAGTCCGTCACTGAAGGTGACGTTGCCCCTCGGGCTTAATCCGGTTTGAAGTTCGTTCTGGCCCATTGAGAGGACCAGAACATGAAGCGCAGCCGCTTCTCGGAAGAGCAGATCATCGCGATCCTGAAGGAACAGGAATCGGGTGTCTCGGTCGCCGATCTCTGCCGCAAGCACGGTGTGAGCGACGCCAGCATCTACAAGTGGAAGGCGAAGTTCGGCGGGATGGACGTGTCGGAGGCCAGACGCCTTCGAACGCTGGAAGACGAAAACGCGAAGCTGAAGCGGATGCTGGCCGATGCGATGCTCGACAATGTCGCGCTGAAGGATCTGCTGGGAAAGAAATGGTGACGCCCGCTGCCGAGCGGAAAGCTGTCGCGCATCTCGTGGAGCATCACGCGATGAGCGAACGGCGGGCGTGTAAAGCCATCGGCTGCTGCCGCATGACCGTGCGATATCGATCCGCGCGCCCTGACGATTACACTCTGCGGGAGCGGATGATCGCCATCGCCCGCGAGCGCCGACGCTTCGGGTACCGGCGTCTGCATGTTCTGCTCAGACGCGAAGGCCATGTCGTGAATCACGAGCGGCTCTTCCGGCTCTATCGTGGGGAAAAGCTGGCGGTGCGCCGGCGCGGCGGGCGTAAACGGGCCATCGGCACCAGAGCGCCGATGCTGGTTCCGCTCAGGCCCAACGAGCGCTGGTCTCTCGACTTCGTCTCCGATCAGTTCACCGATGGCCGCCGCTTCCGGATCCTGACCATCGTGGATGACTGCACGCGGGAGAACCTGGCGCTGGTCGCCGACACCTCGTTGTCTGGCCTTCGGGTCGCGCGCGAACTCGATCGTGTGATCGCCGCGCGTGGCAGGCCCAAGATGATCGTCAGCGACAATGGCAGCGAGTTCACCAGCAATGCGATCCTGGCATGGGCAGATCAGGCCCACGTCGAATGGCACTATATCGCGCCCGGCAAGCCGATGCAGAACGGCTTCATCGAAAGCTTCAATGGCCGCCTGCGAGACGAGCTGTTGAACGAAACGCTGTTCTCGTCTCTGCCCCAGGCCCGGACCGCCTTGGCCAACTGGCGCTCAGACTACAACACCGAACGCCCTCACTCCCAGCTCGGGTGGCAGACGCCGTCTGTCTTCGCCTCGACCTTCTCCCCGCGACGGGCCCTGGCGCCGCGCTATGCGACAAGCACAGCGCCAGAGCCCGTCGCTTCACCAGCCCGAACGGGCTCCGTAACCGCCGGAAACGAACTCAGCGCCGGATAGAAACTGGGGGCAACGTCACCGTGCCTTGTCCAGTCGGGAGCAAAGCCGATCCGGACGACGCCGCGGTGGTCTAACCAGTGGGCTGCGATCCCCTCGATCCGGCTCGGAGACTTGCGGTGCATCAGCACCTTGTCGGAAGGCTTCGCGCGGACCCGGTTGCGCCTGGACCAGATCGGGTGGTTGCCGTCGACGCCGAGGCCGCCTCTCGAGCAGCTCCGTCATCCGCCATCGGCCGCCCGCCACGTGGTTCGATGTTCGCCCAGCCGCGGAGGGTTGGCGCAAGCGACCTGGGCGTTGGCGACGGCATAGGCAGCGCGCAGGCACAGGTCCTCGCGCCAGGGTGCGGCAATGAGCTGAACGCCGATCGGCAATGCGTCTCCGAAGACGGGTATGGACGCCACCGGCAGTCCGATGCAGGAAATCGGCTGTGTGAACAGGCCGATGTTGGGCCTGAGCGGCACCGTTTCGCCCTTCAGGACCATGGTCTTCTGGCCGAGTTGCGGGGCGAGGCAGGGCGTCGCCGGCGCGATGATCAGGTCGACGGTGCCGAACAACCGCATCATCTCGTCGTGGAACCAGCGACGCGCCCGCTGAGCCTGGAGATACCAGGCCGTCGGCTGCAAGGCGCCGGCGAGAAAACGGTCGCGGGTATCGGGGTCGAAATCATCGGCACGCTGCTGCAGCCGCCGGAGATGGAAGGCCGAACTCTCGCCGTTCGTGATCAGGAAAGCGGCCGCCCGCGCGATGCCCGCTCCGGCGATGTCGATCACCCGCGTCGCACCGAGCGCCTGCGCGACGGCGTCGACCGCGGCCTGCGCCTCCGGCATCGCATCCGTCGAGAAATGGCCGCCGGCGATCGCGATGCGCAGGCCGGACACGCCATCGTTCAGCGTCGGTAGTGTCGGTTCCATCGCGCGGACCGCACAGGCCGGATCATGCGCGTCGTGGCCCTGCATCAGGTCGTAGGCCATCGCGAGGTCGGTCACGTCGCGGGCGAAGGGGCCGAGATGGTCGAGCGAGTCGCAGAACGGAAAGCTGCCCGTGCGCGGCAGCCGGCCATAGGTCGGCTTCAGTCCGAAGACGCCACAGAACGAACTCGGCACCCTGATCGAGCCATTGGTGTCCGAGCCGAGCGAGAGGGGTGCCAATCCCGCAGCCGTCGCGGCGCCCGAGCCTGACGAGGAGCCTCCCGCCATCCGGGTGAGGTCATGCGGGTTTCGGCACGGACCGTCATGGGCGTTCTCACCGGTGAAATCATAGGCGTACTCGCCCATGTTGAGACCACCGAGCAGCACCGCGTCCGCCTTGGTCAGACGCTCGATCAGCACCGCATCGCGCTCGCACGACGCATGTCCTCGGTTGATCTTCGAGCCGGCCCGCGTCGGCAGGCCCGTGATGCCGAACAGGTTCTTTGCGGCGAAAGGCACGCCGGCGAGCGGTCCGAGTGTCTCGCCCGCAGCGCGGCGGACATCGATGGCCAAAGCTTGCGCGAGTGCACGCTCGGCGGTGACGTCGGTGAAGGCGTTGATGGCCGGATTGACCGTGTCGATCCGCTTGAGGAAGCCCCCGACAACCTCGGTCGCGCTGATCGAGCCTTCCCGGACATCGGCTGCGATCCGGTGAGCCGGTGCGAAGGGGTCGAAACTCACGTGGGTTCTCCGTCGCCCGGACTCCCGGCGCGAAACACGCCGGCCGGCTCGAAAGTCGCTTCGTCGAGCGGCGCGTGGAAGACGATCGCGGCCATGGTCTCTGCGATCGTCAGGAATTGCAGGACCGCCGGGCGCTGATCCTCGGTGATCGTCAGCCCGAGGGCAGGTGCCAGCGCGTCGCAATGGCGCGCCGCATCGAAGGTCGGCCTGGTGACGGTCATTCGGCTGGCTCCGGGAACA
Organism: uncultured Methylocystis sp.; assembly: GCA_964628955.1. Taxonomy (GTDB): domain Bacteria; phylum Pseudomonadota; class Alphaproteobacteria; order Rhizobiales; family Beijerinckiaceae; genus CAZVMY01. Next base: position 4,114 of record CAZVMY010000132.1, on the reverse strand, counting down.
ATGCACACCAATGCGGGAAAGCGGCGACGATCGCACGAGCCAGGCCAATCGAGGGTGTGACGGCGTGGTTCATGCCGCTTTTGCCGTTCTGGCGAGCGCGGCCAGCACCTCGCCGGTCGTCGAGACCCAGCCGAAGATGCCGCCCTGGGCAGAGATCATGCGCAGGCCCACCTCGTGGAACTCCGGAACATACGACGCGCAGGCATCGCCCAGCACGAGGCAGCGATAGCCGCGGTCGTTCGCCTCGCGCACAGTCGTGTGTACGCAGACCTCGGTGGTGACGCCGCAGACCAGCAGCGTCTCGATGCCTTGGTTGCGCAGCATAAGTTCCAGCTCAGTCTGGTAGAAGGCTCCCTTGCCCGGCTTGTCGAGCACCGGTTCGCCGGATAGCGGCGCGAGCATCGGCACGATGTCATGCCCAGCCTCGCCGCGGATCAGAATGCGTCCCATCGGTCCGGTTGCACCGATCCGCTTATCCGCCGGCCCGCGCTGCACCTTGGCCGGGGGCGCATCGGATAGATCCGGCCTGTGCCCTTCGCGGGTGTGGATCACCAGCATCCCGGCGGCGCGCACCCCCTCCAGAATCTGCCGGCAGGGGGCGATCGCCGTGGCGAGCAGAGAAACGTCGTTGCCCAGCGCCGCGCCGAAACCGCCCGGCTCCAGGAAGTCGCGCTGCATGTCGATCATGACGAGGGCCGTGCGGGCGAAGTCGACGCGCAACGCTGTCGGCTGTGCAGCGATCTCGACTGCTGGCATCAGGCGCTTCTCCGCAAGGTGACGGAACTCGCCTTGCACACGTCGTGCCTGCGGCGGTGCCGGGCGCCGATCGTCCCGTAGCACCCCGCGCTTCCCAGGCAGGTTGCCCTTCAGCGATGCCGCCTCATCGAAGTAGCTTGCATAATCTGTGCATGCAACTGTGCAGATAATGATCACTTGATCGCCAATCCAGGCTTCAGCCTCGAACAGAAAGCCGACCCTTGCAGACCCTGAGTGATATCCTTGCCAGCCATATCGACGGCAGCCGCAGTCTCGCGGAGACCGTCGCCGCGAGCTATGCCCGGCTGCGCATGCTGGACGATCCGGCGATGTTCATTGCGCTCAGGCCCGAGGCCGAGGCAGTCGCCGAGGCTGAACGGCTGCAGGGAGAGGGGCAGCGCAACCGCGCGCTCTGGGGTGTGCCGGTTGCCGTCAAGGACAACATCGACGTGGCCGGTCTGCCGACGACCGCCGCCTGCCCCGCCTTCGCGTATGCGCCCACGAAAGAGGCAGCCGCGGTCGCGCGTCTGAGGGCTGCCGGAGCCATCGTGATCGGCAAGACTAATCTCGATCAGTTCGCCACCGGGTTGAACGGCACGCGTTCGCCCCATGGAACGCCGCGCAACGTGCTGCGGCCCGATCTGGTGCCCGGCGGCTCCAGTTCCGGCTCGGCCAGCGCGGTCGCCGCCGGCATCGTTCCGGTTGCGCTGGGTACGGACACTGCCGGCTCCGGGCGGGTGCCGGCCGGCCTGCAGAACCTCGTCGGGCTCAAGCCGAGCCTCGGCCTGGTTCCGACGGCGGGTGTCGTTCCGGCCTGCCGCACGCTGGACTGCGTCTCTGTGTTCGCACTGACGGTCGACGACGCGATGGCGGTGCTGGAGGTTATCTCGGGCGTGGACGCCGCCGACCCGTTCTCGAAGCCGGTAGCGCTCGGGCGGCTCGGCGCGTTGCCGCAGGCGAGGATCGCCGTCCCGCGGCCCGCCGATCTTGATTTCGACGGCTGTTCGGCGGCGGCCGCGAGCTTTGCGCTCGCGATCGAGCGAGCGCGAGCGCTCGGCGCAACGATCGTTCCCGTCGACATGGCGCCATTCTACGAGACGGCGCGCCTGCTTTACGACGGACCATGGGTGGCCGAGCGCTACCTCGTGATCCGCGAGCTTCTGAAACGTGATCCCGGGGCCATTCTGCCCGTCATCCGGCAGGTTATTGCCGGCAGGCCATTGCCCGATGCGGCAGATACCTTCGCGGCACAGTACCGGCTGGCCGAACTGGCTCTGACAGCCGGGGCCGCGCTAGAGGGCATCGACGCGCTGATGATGCCGACGGCGCCGAGACCGGTGACGCTCGCAGAGATCGCGGCCGACCCGATCGGCATGAACTCGCTGTTGGGCCGCTACACGAATTTCGTCAACCTGCTCGACATGTGCGCGCTCGCCGTACCGGTGAGCCTGGCCGAGGACGGCACGGCGGCGGGCGTCACCTTCATCGCGCCGTCTGGCCGTGATGCGGCTCTGGCTACCCTCGGCCGCGTCTTTCACCACGCCTCAGGTCTAACGCTCGGGGCGACGGGCATCTCGATGCCGCCGCTTGCGGAGCTTACGATTGCCGCTCCGCCGGGTGCCATCGAGATTGCGGTCGTCGGCGCGCATCTGTCGGGCATGCCGCTCAACGGCGAATTGACCGCGCTGGGTGCGACGTTCCTGCGCGCGACCACGACGGCGGCAAGGTACCGGCTCTTCGCGTTGCCCGGCGGCCCGCCGATCCGGCCGGGCCTGATCCGCGTCAGTAAGGGCGGGGCCGCGATCGCGGTCGAGGTCTGGGCGCTGCCTGCCGAAGGCTTCGGCCGCTTCGTCGCCGGTATTCCCGCGCCACTGGGAATCGGCACGCTGGCGCTGGCCGACGGCGCAGGGGTCAAGGGGTTCCTCTGCGAACAGATCGCGACCCACGATGCCCGCGATGTGACGGCATTCGGCGGCTGGCGGGCGTTCGTCGCGGCTGAGATTGCGCCTCAGGACGCTCCGGCATAATCCCTGAAGGCATCGCGCACGATGCCGATATGGGCGCGCATCGCGTCTGCCGCGCCGGACTGGTCGCCCCGCAGGATCGCCTGCACGATCAGGTCGTGCTCCCGGTAGGAGCCTCCCAGGCGCCCGGCCGCCCGGAACTGTGCCCTGCGAAACGGCGCGACCCGGGCGCGCGTCATCAGGGTCAGTTCGGCGAGATAGCCATTGTGCGAGCCTGCGTAGATCGCGGCGTGAAACGCCTCGTTGATCTCATGATAGCGCAGGGGATCGCCCTCGTGCACGAGCGCGCGCAGCGCCTGATGCAACCCGTCCAGGTCGCGCCGTTCAGGCACGGTCATGTTGCGGGCGGCGAGCCTCGCACAGAGGGCCTCGAGCTCTGCCATTGCTTCGAACATGTCGTCGAGCTGCGTCGGGGTAGGCAAGGCCACGACGGCGCCGCGATGCGGCCGGACGCTGACGAGACCCGAGGCCGAGAGCTGGCGGATGGCCTCGCGCACGGGCGTGCGTGAGACGCCGAACCGCGCCGCCAGTTCCTGCTCGTCGAGAGGTGTTCCCGGTTCCAGCACGCCCGATACGATGTCGTCGGCGATCTGCAGACGAAGCGCTTCCGTCCGCGTCCGCGGCGGCCCTGGAGCGTTGAACATCGCCGAGACGGCGGGACGTGGTGACATGATCAGGATCTGAGTACCGGCGGAATCGCGGAAGCCTGCATAATAGGCAGATCGCTCCCGGTCATGGCACCTACAATGTGCCGCGCCCGCCGCTCATTCGGGAATGATGCTGACATGGGCGCTGACGACGCGCCAGCCTTCCGTAAATTTGACCCAGGTCTGGCTCTGCCGACCCACCTTGCCCACCATGCTGTCGCGCCGGAACAGCGTGTTCGCCGTCGCGGTCGTCTCGCCGTAGGTGGTGATGACGGTGCGCTCCAGCGTCCGTTCGAGCCCTGCCGGCGAACGCGCGGAGCGGAATGCGGCGATCTCGTCATGGCCGTAGAGATTTTCGGCGATGCCGTAGCGCAAGGTCTCGGGCGCCTTGCGGAAGATCGCATCGAGCGCCGCGACGTCGTTGCCGGTGAGCGCGGCCTCGTAGGCGGCGAAAGCGGCCTCCACCTCGGCAAGCACGGCGGGGTCGTTGATCTTCATCTGAAGTCCCCTCGGGAGAATCATGTCCAATCGCCGCAGGGGCGGGACCTGCCCGTCACGGCGGGTGCGGAATCGCGGTCAGCAGCTCCTTGGTATATTCGGCCTTGGGGTTGCCGAGCACCTCTGCCGCCGATCCCTCTTCGACGATCGCGCCGGTCTTCATCACGATCACCCGGTCGCAGAGCAGGC
>CAZVMY010000131.1:0-7611 GCA_964628955.1 uncultured Methylocystis sp. | reverse complement strand
AATACAGGAACGAAGACAAATCGCTGGAAGCAGATCCAAGGAAGAATATCAGGAAAACAATGATCCATCTATCCAAATTCGGAACGATGATCTTCAGCCTACAGGACAGCATTGAAGGAGGGTGTTTCGGGGAAACCCGAAGCACCCTTCAGCGGGTCAACAGCTTGTCGGGTTCGGTCTTCAGCGCCTTGGCGATCCGGGCGAGGACCGTGACGGTCGGATTGCGAACGCCGCGCTCGACGCCAGACACGTAAGTCCGGTCAAGCTCAGCCTCCAAGGCGAGCTTTTCCTGCGACAGCCCGGCCTCTTCCCGAAGCCGCCGCACGTTCTGGCCGACGAGTTTCTTCACATCCTCCATGCCGCCACAGCGCGGCGACGTGGACGATAAGTCTACGGACTATGAGTCTCAACGCTCTTTGGCTACAGATGATGACTATAGTCTACAACGCGGAAACCGAGCCATGGCCGCCACTTTGAACGCGATCACCTACGGGCTGGCATGGTTCGTCGTGGGCTGGCACATCGTTGCCTTCGTGGTCGGTGGCGCGATGATCGCTTGGGAGTACTTCACCCGCCCACCCGAGCCGACACCCGAGGAGATTGGCGCGGAGGCCGACGCCTACGAAGCCCGCTACGGCGAAGCCGCCTTCAGGCAGATCGGCGAGGACATGTACGCCGAGCGCACCGCCAACGGCAGCGGCAGGCGCTACCGCTTCCTGCGCTCAGTGTCGGGGGAGTTGATCCGGCGACTTGTTGAAAGAGAAGGAACTTTGGCGTCGAACGCCGAAGTCAGTTAATCGTGTATTCCCGCCACGGGATCGCCCGCATCGGCACGGAGGCCATGAACCGCGAGATGTCGGGACGCCCGAAGTAGGTAGGCCGTCCCCGACTGTCTTGCGCCATGAGCACCACCGGCACTCCACCGAAGACCGGCATGAAGCCGCGAATAGCGCGATCAGCTTCCGAACGGTTCTGGATCACATGGGGCTTGACCACCACGACCGCGAAGGTCTGCCCCTGTTCGCGGATCACCGCGCCTTGTACACGCATCGCCGCCTCCTACGCCGCCATCTTGGGCTTGCGGCTGTCGAGCCATTCCCAAGCCTCTTTCGGAAGCCAGCCCTGATAGTCGCGAGTGACGCCGATCACGAGGAAGAAGTCGTTCTTGTCGACATGCGGGGCCAACCTGTCCCAGATACCCTGAGCAGTCAGAGAGGTGTCGACCAGCCAGGTCGAACCGAGATGATGCCACCACACGCCGCACGATTTGATGGCCGTATACAGCGCCTCATAGTTCTGACCCGGACGCTTCAGGTCATAGTTGATCGCGTAGATCATGATTTCGGCCCTCCTTGAGCCGGTTGAGTGGTGAAAGAAGGGCCGGGAAGCTCCCGGCCCCTGACTTCGTTGCGTCCTACTTCTTCTTGTTCGGACGCTGAGTGAGGGCCGAGGCCGCCGCCGACTTCGCCGCCGGGCTGGCCTTCGGGTCGCGCAGGACTTTCGACGCCGCCGTAGCAGCCTTCGCGCTCGTCACCTCCTTGTTGGACTTCGCCATGTTGATCACCTCCTTTCCGGGCAGATTGCCGCCGCCTACCGCAAGCGGCGCTTCACTTCCTCGATGAGCGCTGGGGACCCCGCGACCTCGAAGGAGAGATTGTCGAGAGAGCGCCCGACGACCCTCACGGTCGGCGCAGCGCCGGTTTCGGGATCGCGGACATTGCGCAGCTTCTGCGCAATCCCGTCCTGAACCTGCTTAAGCATCGCCTTCTCCAACTGGTTGGCGATGTCGTTGGGGCGAACAGTGCGCCCATTCAGTTTGAACTCGACCTTGACCATCGTCGCCGCTCCTTGTGCATCGACCCGGATGGCCCCTTGACCATGAGTCGCCGATGGGGATAGAAAATATTCGGGGTTGGCCGAGGCTGTCAAGGTCCGGATACTTTTAATCCCCATCTTGGGAGGAGTGGCGTCACATGGCCGACGATGGGCAGGGCTTGAAATGGGGCATCGAACAACGGCTGGAGTTCATCGAGTTTCGGGTGTTTTGGGAGGATGGCGTCAACCGGGCCGACATCATTGAGCGCTTCAAGGTGTCCGTGCCGCAAGCGTCGAAGGACCTGACGCATTATCGCGAGATCGCGCCGGAAAACCTGCGTTACGACGCCAGCTTGAAGCGGTACTTTGCGAGTGAGACCTTCAATCCGCGGTATCTCAAGCCCGACGCATCTGACTACCTGATGCAGATGGCGGCAAAGGACCTTGCACCTTATGCCGCAAGCCAGTCTTGGGTGGCCCAGCCCTTGGCCTTTGCCACCATTCCGTTGCCGAAGCGGATGATCGATCCGGCGATGCTGCGCCAACTGCTAGGCGTCATCCGTGCGGGGCAATCGGTGGAAATCCGGTACCAGTCCCTGAACCCGGACAAGCCCAAGCCGCAATGGCGACGAATCACCCCGCACGCCTTCTGCTTCGACGGAATGCGCTGGCATGCCCGCGCCTTCTGTCACGACAATCGCGACTTCCGCGATTTCATGCTGCCGCGAATCATCGGCCTACGGGCGGAAGCAGAGCCGGGCCTATCGGCGGTGAAGGATCACGCTTGGCATGAGACATACAAGATCAAGCTGAAACCCCACCCCGGCTTCTCGGATGAGCAGAAGCGCGCTGTCGCGTCGGATTACGGAATGAAAGATGGGGAATTCGAGATGCCGATGCGTCTCGCCATGCTCTTCTACTTCATGAAACATCAGCGGCTCGACTACAAAGAGCATGAAAGATCGCCTCAGCAGCAGCATATCGTCATGGCTGATCCCGATTCCGTCCGCGAAGCCGAAGCCCGCGCCAAGCTGCCACCCGTTCTGTGAGAGTAGACATGACTGACAAGCCCAAGATCGCCTACGGCCCCGGCAACCCGCACCCGCTCTCGCAGATGCGGACGGAATTGGTGTGGGAGGGGAAGTACGATGAGTTTGGGAACCGTCGTGAGGTAGATGCGGCGAGATTAGCCTTTGCGCTCCAAAAAGTGGAAACTATTGACTGGCCGCGTTCAAGCGTCGAGGCGCAGAAAGGTTTATTTGACGACACACGCGCTCATCATGATGATTTTCGAAATAAATTGATATGGGGAGATAATAAAGCGGTCCTTTCAGCACTCCTCGGTGATTATCGTGGATCAATTAAGCTTATATACATTGATCCACCTTTTGATATTGGAACTGATTTTAGCCTAAACGTTGCCATCGGCGGGGGAAAGGAAACAGCGCCGAAAGACCAATCAATTCTTGAAATGGTAGCCTATCGCGACATGTGGGGAAAGGGAACAAATTCTTACCTGCATATGCTCTACGAAAGACTAATCATATCTCGCGAACTAATGTCGGAAGATGGAATTATATTTGTGCACATCGGCTCAAATATAAATCATCTTTGTAGAATACTGATGGATGATATATTTGGGCGCGACCGATTCCTAAATGAGATAATCTGGAAAAGAACCCATGCTCATAGTGACGCAAAGCGCTTTGGCATTATCCACGATTGTATTCTAATGTACTCTAATGGCGAGAATTACAATTTCCACAAACAACATAAACCACACGACGATTCATACGTGAAATCGCACTATGGACAAGTCGACCAAGACGGACGGCGATTCAGGCTGGTTACCCTCAGTGCAGCAGGTGCCGGGCCTGCTCGTCGATTCGGCGACAAGATGATTGATCCGCCTCCGGGCCGACATTGGGCGTGGGGCCAAAGCCGTATCGACGAAGGGTTGCAGAATGGCAAAATCGTTTTCGCGAGGACAGGTCAGCCGAACATAAAGCAATATCTTGATGAGATGGACGGTACAGTTGTTCAATCCATTTGGGATGATATCCCTCCTGTCAATCCTGTATCGAGTGAGTTGCTCGGGTATGCGACCCAGAAACCGGAGGCATTGCTTGAGCGCATAATCAAGTGTGCGTCATCGGCTGATGACATAGTACTTGATTTTTTCTGCGGCTCCGGAACAACACTAGCTGTTGCAGAGAAACTTGGTCGCCGGTGGATTGGTGCAGACTTGGGCCGATTTGCCATACACACCAGCCGGAAGCGGCTTATTGGCGTTCAGCGTGAGTTGCACAATGGTGGCACGAAGTATCGCTCGTTCGACGTGTTCAACCTCGGACGTTACGAACGGCAGTGGTGGCAGCGCGATGCGCTGAAGGGAGCCGAAACCGAACATCGAACCGTTGTCCTTAGCTTCTTCCGTGCAGAGCCACTACCGCATGCACCCTCGCCTCTGATCCATGCCCGCAAAGCTTCTGCTTTCGTGCATGTCGATGGTATCGACAGCATTTTCTCGCGAGAGGAAGCCAAGGCGGTTGCCGCCGCTGTGAAAGCAGCAGGCGGAAGGCAGGTTCATTGCCTCGCTTGGGATTTCGAGATGGACATTCGGCAAGCCATCTCCGCCATCGAGACTGAGCTTGATGTGAAGATCAGGCTGCACCGCATCCCACGCGAGATCATGGAGAAGAACCGCACGGAGGTCCCGCCCTTCTTCGAGGTGGCCTTGCTTGAAGCCGAACCTGTGATCCGCAGGGCCGCTAAGGGCACGGCCGTAGACATCAAGCTGAAGAACTTCCTTCCGAGCCTCACGGAAGTGCCGTCGAAGGAGCTTGAAGCCCTACAAGAACGGGCGATGAACAGCGGTTTCGATTTCATCGACTTCTGGGCGGTGGATTTCGATTGGGTGCCCGGCAAGCCGTTCAATCACCATTGGCAGGACTACCGCACACGCAAGGATCGCTCCTTGAAGACGGTGAGCGACGCTGAATTCACCTATGACGCACCGGGTCGATACACCGCCTGCGTCAAGGTGGTGGATGTGTTCGGCTGCGACACCAGCATCACGGTGGAGATCGAGATATGACCGACGCGCCCGCCGAGACAATTTCGATCAACGCGGCAGCGCTCGAACCGCTGTTCGCACCATGGGAGGAGCCGAGCAAGCACCGCATTCGCGGCGCGAAAGGGCAACCGCCTGAGATCAAAACCTATCGTCGGCAATCACCCATTCGAATGGTGAACCCGCTTCGCGCCGCCGTGAAGGAATGGCGCGAACTCAACTACTTCGGAGCCAGCGACACCACCCGGGAACTCTTGGCCTACTGGTTCGAGCGTCCGCACCGACTGATGAACGGGAGCGGCGAGGAATTCGATTTCCGCTATTACTTCTGCCAGCGGGAGGCCATCGAGACTTTCATTTACCTGATAGAGGTTCGCCGCCTCACGTCCCTGTCATCCCTCATCTTCGAATACGGCGGACCGAACGCCGAAACCGAAGCGCTCGGCATCAAGCCCGAAGATGACGAATGGGCGCGCTATGCCTTCAAGCTGGCGACCGGAGCCGGCAAGACCAAGTGCATGAGCCTTGCGATGGTGTGGAGCTACTTCCACGCCTTGCGCGAAAGTGGCTCCGAGATGGCGAAGCATTTCGTCATCATCGCGCCGAACCTCACCGTCTTCGAGCGTTTGAAGGAAGACTTCCGTCCCGAAGGTGGCGGTCCTGACATTTTCCAAAAGGACCCGCTCATTCCACCGGAATGGCGCGGGGACTGGAATTTCACCTGTGTGCTCCAGGACGAGGCCAGTGGCGCGAGCACGGGCGGTATTCTCTATCTCACCAATATCCATCGGCTGTTCGAGCCGCGCAGCGGAAGCCGCTCCGAGGCTGAGACCTATGATTGGGCTGGCCCCGCCGTCGCCAAGTCCAAAGCCCTCGACACAGGCGCAGAACTTCGCGACCGCATCACGTCGCACCCGCGCATCATGGTTCTGAACGACGAGGCCCATCACGTTTGGGACCCCGGTTCGGCTTGGAGTGAAGCCATTCGATGGCTGCATGAGGCGATTAGGAAGCGCACCGGCAGCGGCCTGATGGCGCAACTGGATTTCTCGGCCACGCCGAAGGACAACAAGGGCCGCATCTTTCCGCATGTCGTTTGCGACACGCCCCTTGGCGAGGCCGTTGACGCCGGTATCGTCAAGACGCCGATCATCGGTCGCACCAAAGAATTGGTTGAGCAGGCCCATGATGACGCGGCCTACCGCTACGAGGCCCATCTTCGCCTTGGCTACGAGCGGTGGAAGCGCAGCCGGACGGAATGGGAAAAGAGCGGGAAGAAGCCGCTGTTGTTCGTCATGTGCACCGACACGGACGCGGCGAACCAGATCACGGCACGTCTCAACGCCGATGGCGTGTTCGCGGAACTGAACGGGAAAACCATCAATCTACACACGAACCTCAAGGGGGCGGTGAAACGCCGAAACATCGGCGGCCAAACCATCGAGGTGTTCGAGGAAAGCGAAAAGGACATCAGTGACGACGACCTGAAGGCAATCCGGCGCATCAGCCGCGAGCTTGACCGCGCCGACAGTCCCTACTCGTGCATCGTATCGGTGCTCATGCTTCGCGAAGGCTGGGACGTTCGGAACGTGACGACCATCGTCCCGCTACGTCCCTATAGCTCTGTCGCCAACATCCTTCCCGAGCAAACCCTTGGTCGAGGCCTTCGCCGCATGACCGCGCCCGGCCAAGCCAACGAGCTTGTGACCGTTGTCGAACATCCCGCCTTTTCCAGCCTCTACGAGCAGGAGCTTGAGCAGGAAGGCTTACCCATTGAGGTGCTGGACACCGACAAGGTTCCCGCCACGACCGTCACCATTTTCCCGGACGAGTCGAAAGACCTGACGGCGCTCGACATCGCGCTTCCAGCATTGACGGCGGCTCACGAAATCCAGCCGAAGCTTGAAGGGCTGACCATCGAAGACGTGAAAGGTGCTTTCGCGCGCTACTCGCCTCTGCCTCTTGGCAGTAAAGGCGCGGTCGATGTCGTTTACGAGGGTCGCCACCTCATCACCGATGAAGTCGTTGAGGTGATGAACATCAGCTTGCCGCTGCTTCAGAACGGCGTCACTGCGATCTCATTCTACGTTCGCGAATTGGAAGCCGCTTGCAAGGTGCAATCGACCCACCCGATCCTCGCGCCTCTGCTTCAGACTTTCCTGACAGACATCCTATTCGCCGAGAAGGCGGGGCTGTTCGACAAGCGGCTGACAAGCCGCCTCGCGGATCAGGATGTTCGCGAGCACATCCGGGCGGTGTTCATTCCCCTGATCCGGGCGCGCACTGTGAAGACGGAGAAGCGGCGACCGGACGGGGCATCGACGCAGCTTCTGAACTGGAAGCCGTTTCAGGCGACGCTTTCCGAGCGAAAGCCCGTCGAGAAGGCTAAGCATACGCTCTTCAACCTTGTTCCATGCGATCAGTCGCTTGAAGTCGCCATGACGGCGTTCCTCGACAACTGCGCCGATGTTGTCGCCTTCGCCAAGAATGCTGGTCCGCAGGCGCTTCGCATCGACTACCTGACGGCTGACCAACGCCTTGCGTTCTATCGCCCGGACTTCTTCGTTCGGATGGAGACGGGCGAGTATGCCCTAGTCGAGACGAAAGGACGCCAAGACAGCGACGTTCCGCGCAAGGCGCAAGCTGCCATCGAGTGGTGCAAGGCCGCCTCAAAAGGCGGGATAAAGTGGACCTACGTCTTTACCCCACAGAACGTCATGGAG
>CAZVMY010000130.1:6736-7622 GCA_964628955.1 uncultured Methylocystis sp. | reverse complement strand
TCATGGCCGGGCCGAAGATCATGGCCGAGAACCCCGAAGCCATCCGCAAGTTCAACCGCGCCTTCGTGCGCAGCGTCAAGGACGTGGTCAAGGATCAGGTCGGCACGGTCGAGAGCGTCATCAAGCGCAACGACGTGGTACGCAAGGAGGTCGAGGCCGAGCGCCTGACGATGGTCGTGACAGAGAACATCGTGACGCCCTGGGTCAAGACGAACGGGTTCGGCGGGATCGACAAGGATCGTTTCGCGCGCTCGCTGGACCAGATCGGCCTCACCTTCGCCTACAAGGCGAAGCCGAAGGTCGAGGACGTCTTTACGGACGCCTTCCTGCCGGCCGCGGCCGATCGCAAGTTCGACTGAGGCTGGAGTGGCCGCTGCCGCATCGATCGAGCCGGCTGCCGGCCGTCCGTTCGTCGACCTTGCGGACGTCAGCCATCTTTATGTCGGCAAGGGCGGCGCGACCGGGACGCTCGCCGTCGAGGGGCTGACGATCCGGGTGGCCCAGGGCGAGTTCGCCGCCGTCGTCGGACCATCCGGCTGCGGCAAGTCCACGCTCATGAAACTCGCGACCGGCCTGCAGTTTCCGCAGAAGGGCGCCGTCATCGTCGACAACCGCGAGGTCGGCGCGCCGCTCAAGATCGCCGGCATGGCGTTCCAGAACCCGGTCATGCTGCCGTGGCGGACCGTGCTCGACAACGTCATGCTGCCGCTGGAGATCGTGCAACCGCACCGGGGAGAGCTCCGCCGCCGCCGCGCCGAATACGTCGCCAAGGCGGAGGCGCTGCTGGCCTCGGTGGGGCTCGCCGGATTCGGCTCGAAGTTCCCCTGGCAGCTGTCGGGCGGCATGCAGCAGCGCGCGTCGCTGTGCCGTGCGCTGATCCATGAGC
>CAZVMY010000130.1:0-6726 GCA_964628955.1 uncultured Methylocystis sp. | reverse complement strand
GGCGCTCGACGCCTTCACGCGCGAGGAACTCTGGTGCGTCGTCCGCGACCTGCACGCCGTGCAGAGGTTCACGGTCATCCTCGTCACCCACGACCTGCGGGAGGCGGTGTTCCTGGCTGACCGCATCTTCTGCATGTCGGCGAGACCGGGCCGCATCATCGCCGAGCGCGTCGTCGATCTCCCCCGCCCGCGTGATCTCGACATCACTTATTCTTCGGGCTTCGCGGACATCGTCCACGCGCTCAGGGGCCATATCCGCACGGCGCGCGAGGCGACGGCATGACCGCCGTCAGCGCCCCGCTCGGGATCAGGGCGGCTCCCTACTTGTTCACGATCGGCTTTTTCCTGGTCTGGGAACTGGCCTGCCGCACGTTCGCGGTCTCGGCCTTCGTCCTGCCGCCGCCGTCGGCGGTGTTCGCGGCCATGCTCCAGTATGCGGGGCCGCTCTATCGCAACGCCCTGCACACGCTGTGGATGACGACCGCCGGCTTCCTGCTGTCGATCGCGTTCGGCGTGGCGCTGGGCCTGCTGGTAGGTTCCTCGCGCCTGCTCTACGTCGGCCTCAATCCGCTGCTGGTCGGTTTCAATTCGATCCCGAAGGTCGCCGTGGTGCCGATCCTGGTGATCTGGTTCGGCGTTGGCTGGCTGCCGCCGGTCCTCACCGCCTTCGTGATCTCGTTCTTCCCGATCGTCGTGAACGTCGCGACCGGGCTCGCCACCATCGAACCCGAGACCGAAGACGTCATGAAGGCGCTCGGCGCCTCGCGGCTCGACATCATGTGGAAGGTCGGCCTGCCGCGGTCCATGCCGTACTTCTTCGGCGCCCTGAAGGTCTCGATCACGCTGGCCTATGTCGGCTCGGTGATCGGCGAGCAGAACGCCTCGAATTTTGGCCTCGGCAACCTGATCACCCGCGCCTCGGCGGATTTCAACGTGCCGCTGATCTTCGCGGCGCTCATCGTGCTGGCGATCCTCGGCGTCTTCCTCGTTGTGATCGTCGACGCCATCGAGGCGCGCACCACCGGCTGGGCGAAGCGCTCCGGCTTCGCGAACTGATCGGTCAGTAGCTGCCGGAGGCCACTCCGCCGGTCCCGGCCGTGCCATGCGCTGCGTCCAGCGCTGCGCGTGACCCCTCACCGAGCAGGATCCCGTCGGTGCCGATCGACAGCAGCTTGTACCCCCTGGCTGCGAGTTCGCCGGCGCGGTGTCCGTTGGCGCAGAACGCCGATGCGAACTTGCCGTGGGCGAGCGCCCGCGCCAGCACGTGGTCGAGCGCGGCATCGACGTCGGGGTGCATCTGATCGACGGTCCCGCCATCCGTCAGGGCGATCGAAAGGTCGGACGGACCGACGAACACCCCGTCGATCCCCGGAACGCCGAGAATCCCGTCAAGGGCGGCGAGGGCGGCGCGGGTCTCGATCATGGCGATCGCCAGCGTCTCGCGATTGGCAGTCCGCAGGTAATCGACCGACGACTTGCCGGTCAGCGCGAGGGCGCGGTGGGGACCCCAGCTGCGTTCGCCCATGGGCGGGAACTTCATGAAGCTGGCGAAGGTCCTTGCCTCGTCGACGCTGTTGATCATCGGCGCGATCACCCCGGCCGCCCCGGCATCGAGCGCCCGGCTCGCGGTGGCGACGTCGCCGACCGGAATGCGCAGGATCGCGGGCTTGCCGGCGCCGGCGACGAGTGCGATGCCGAGAATGGCCCTGGAGAGGTCGATCGCGCCGTGCTGCATGTCGAGTACCGCGCAGTCGAACCCGGCACGGACCATCAACTCGCCGATGACGGGTTCGGGCATGCCGCACCAGGCGGCGTATGCGGTCGGGCCGCTGCGGATACGCTCGGCAAAATCGGCGGCGACGTTGCTCATCGTCAGGGCTTTCGGCGAGGTGCCGCGCGGTCGCGCCGCACCGTTGGGAGCCGAGACATCCCACAGGCAAAGGCCGATGGGAAGGCCGGCGGCCTCAGCACCGGCCACCAAAGGTCGTCCGGGGAGGGTCAGACACCAGCCTTGATCTGGTCGACCGCCTTCGCCATCAGTTCGGTCATCGCAGTCCGGATGTCGGCATCGGCCACGACGACGCCGGCGCTGGCGAAGTCCTTCGCGACCTTCCGGAACACGTCATCGTCGCCCTTCTCCTCGAAATCGGCGATCACGACCGATTTTGCATAGGCGTCGGCCTCGTCGCCGGTCTTTCCGAGCTTGGCGGCGGCCCACAGCCCGAGAAGCTTGTTCCGCCGCGCGGCTGCCTTGAACAGCAGCTCCTCGTCCAGCACGAACCTCTTCTCCGCTGCATCCTTGCGCTCGTTGAACCCCGACATCACCGTCTCCCGCTTGCGAGCGGCGCCACCGCCACTGGACGCGCCTTCATATAGGCCCGCCGCGTCCGAAGCCACCGGCGAGACGAGCGCGTGACGTGATCGGCCATCGGGCTTCGTCACCCGTCATGCCACGGCAGCAGCGCCGGCGCGGCGGGCGAGGAGCCCTGCCAGCGGGCTCTCCGGCTTGGTCTGGAGCCGTTCCGTGGTCAGACCGCGTGCAAGGTCCCGCTCGCCGGCTCTCAATGCCGCCTCGGTGAGGGTCAGGTCGATCACGTCGCGTTGCGCGTTGCTGCCGCCGAACCGGATCGCGATCGGCCGTGCCTCGGCGATGGAGCGGACCGCATCGCCATAGCGGCCCTCGCCGAAGGCCCGGAAACCCTCGATCAAGGGGAGGCCGACGTCGCGCACGAAGATCCGGTTGTCGCCTGAGGCCCGCAACGCGGCTTTCTGGGCAGCGATGGTCGCGGCCAGCAGGTCCCGGCGGCCGGCTCCGATGAACGCCATCACCGCATGAAGGTCGTTGAAGGCATAGCAGCCTGGCGCCCAGATCGCCTCGTACTGGCTCACGAGCCGCAGCCAGCGCTCGCGTAGCGCCACCCCTCGCAGATGCAGGCGCCACAGCATCGCCGACGCGTCGACGAGGTCCATCATCTGCGGCCGGGCCGCTCCGGTGATCGAACCGTCGAGCAGCGCCAGCACCTCGTCGATCTCGCCGGCCTCGAGGTGATAGAGCGCGAGGTGCCAGGTGTTGTGGACCGCGAGGAAACTGTCCGCGCTCCAGACGCCGCGTGACCCGCGCATGAAGGCGATGCCTTCGTCGTGGCGACCCTGCATCTCGAGCACGTGGGCGACGGCGTGCCGCGCCCAGCCGTCGCGCGGCTCGAGATCGAGCGCGATCCGCGCCCGCCGTTCGGCCTCGCCGTATTCTCCGCACTCCTCGAGCCCGAAGGCGGACATTCCGAGGACGGCATGCCGGCCAGGCACATCGTCCCATGCCTCCAGCGCCCGCCCGACGCGGTCGCGCAGCATGCGCGAATGGCCGGTGAAGAAGTCGATCTGGTGGCCGGCGATCAGCG
The DNA here is from genome assembly GCA_964628955.1 of uncultured Methylocystis sp. Classification (GTDB taxonomy): domain Bacteria; phylum Pseudomonadota; class Alphaproteobacteria; order Rhizobiales; family Beijerinckiaceae; genus CAZVMY01. The sequence goes on along the minus strand of CAZVMY010000130.1, from coordinate 3,328 downwards.
CCAGCAGATCGCGCGGATACTCGGCGCTCAGCGTCTCCATCGTGGCTGACGCATCGTGCCAGCGCCCGTCTGCAAGATGGGCCAGGGCTACGAGGTGACCCCGCTCACGTGGCGTCGCCGGCAGTCTCTCTGCCGCGGAGAGCGCGTCGCGAGCCGGCTGCGATCCTGCCGGCTCGGTGCTCAGCAGACAAAGCCAGGCCTTGAGCGCGTGGGCCATCACGCAATCCGGCCGGCTCTCAATGATGGTTCCGGCCGCGGTCAGCGGATCGCCCGTGAAGCGTGCGAAGGATGCGACGGCCTCGGAGTAGCGCGCCGCCGCATCGGCGTCGGCACCGGACAGGGCATTGCCCTGAAGATCGATCGTGGTCATGACGTTGGGTCCTGCTTTGGGGACGTTCCGTGCTTCCGGACGACGGCAGCGGCGCTCCCCACTCCATGAGGAACGGCGGGCGTCGCAAACCGGTCAGAGCGTGCGACCGTTCCGCAGCGGCAGTCCGCGCACGGCCGCCTCGATCTCGCAGCGCGAGATGCCGATATCGTTCAGCATGCGGTCGTCGAGCTGATGGAGCTCCCAGACCGCGTCGAGATGGCTCCGGCGGCTCGCGCTCCGGCGCCAAAGGGCGACGAGCGCTGCCCGGAGCCGTCCGAGGAGGGGCCTGGCTATCGGCCGATCGGCCTCGCCGAGGCCGTGGACGTCGTGAAGAGACTGGAGACTGAGAAGTTGCATGGCATTCGTCCTGTTCTTGGCCGCCAGCGCCCGACCTCCGGGCAGCGCGGCGATGCGGCGGGTCTAGGGGACGAGCGTCATCTCGCCGTGGATTCAGCGTGAAACCTGCGTTAAATCTGCCGGATAACTCCGAAAAAGGCCCGCGAGCGTGCGTCCCGACCGTTCCGCAGCCCCTGCCGGCCCTCTGCCCTTCCGGCTCGGCATCATTGGCGGCTTCGGTCTCGCGGTCCGATCGGGAGAGCCGATCGGCCTTCCGACCCGCAAGGCGCAACTTCTGCTGGCCTATCTTGCATTGCCGGCCGGCTCGCCGCACCCGCGGGAGAAGCTCGCGGCCCTGTTCTGGGGCGATCGGGGAGAAGAGCAGGCCCGCGGCAGCCTGCGCAATGCGCTGAGCGCGCTGCGCGCCGCTCTGGGGCCGGAGGCGATCGCCGTCGACCGGGACGCGATCGAACTTCGCCCGGGGTTCGTCGATCTCGACGTCGACCGCCTCACCGCACGCGGCGACGGTGGTCCACCAGTCGACCTGATCGACCTGGCGCTTCGGACGGAACTCCTGGCCGGGGCTCAGTCCCGGTCCGAGGAATTCGCCGAATGGCTCGCCTTCGAGCGTGACAGATGTCGCGGCCTGGCCCAGGCGGCGGCGCGGGCGGCGATCGCTACCCTGGCAGCCGCCGGCAGCTTGGCGGCCGCGATCGACCTCGCGCGGCGCCTGGTGGCCGTCGATCCGCTCCGCGAGCAGAGCCACCGCCTGCTGATGGAGCTTCTGCTGTCGGCGGGCGAGCGGACCGACGCGATGGCGCAGTTCCGACGCTGTCGCCAGCTTCTCAAGGACGACCTCGGCGTGGAGCCGTCGGCGGAGACGCGGGCGGTCGCGGCGCGCATCGCACGTGCCGATGCTGCCGAGGTCCTGACGGAGACGCCGCCTGAACCCTGGTTCGGACCCGAGCCGTCGGCCGCATCCGCTTCGGAGCAGGCGGCCCGACCATCCGAACGATTTTTCGTGGCCGTCCTGCCGTTCGTCGACAAGAGCGGCACGTCCGAGCCGTCCTTCATCGCCGAGGGCTTTTCCGAGGACCTCATCACCGAGATGTCGCGGCGGAGCGATTTTTCGGTGATCGCACCGCAATCCAGCGCGATCTTCTCAGGCCGCGCCGATTCCGCCGCCGCGGCGGCGAACGAACTCTCCGCCCGCTACGCACTCGCGGGCAGCCTGCGCCGCGCCGGCGATGCGCTGCGTGTCACCGTCCAGCTCATCGACGCGGTGGGTAACCGCTGCATCTGGGCCGAGCGCTACGACCGGACGATCGCCGACATCTTCGCCGTGCAGGACGAGATCGTTTCCAGCATCGTCGGCAGCGTTGATGCGGAGGTCCGGAAGGAGGAGCGCGAGCGGGCCGCCCGCAAGCTGCCGAACCAGCTCGACGCGTGGGAGCTGTTCCATCGTGGCCTCTGGCACGTCTACCGCTTCGCGCCCGAGGATGTCTCGATCGCGGAAACGCTGTTGGAGGACGCGCGCCGGTGCGCGCCGGACTTCTCTCTTCCGCACGCCGGACTGGCCTATGCGTGTTTCGTGAAGGCGGTCTGGTTCTTCGTGCCGGATCCACGGCCGGTGGTCGCCGAGGGGCTCGCTCATGCGCAGACCGCGCTCCGGCTCGACGACCAGAACGCCTTCGGTCACGTCGTCTTCGGCCGGCTGCTGACGATTGCCGGCGAGGTCGGACGCGGGATGCACCATCTTCGCCTCGCGCTCGGCCTCAATCCGAGCTTCGCGCAGGCACATTTCGGGCTGGCCCAGGCGCTCGTCTACGCCGGTCGCCCGAAGGAGGCGCTGGACTCGATCGCGATCGCTATGCGGCTCAGCCCAAAGGACCCGCTGACGAGCATGTTCCTGACGCTGCGCTCGTTCTGCCATTTCAGCCTCGGCGAGGACGCCGAAGCTGAACGGGCGGCGCGCAGCGGAGCCCGTTTCCAGTCGCGCGAGCTCTGGTCGAGGCTGGCGCTTGCCGTGGCGCTGGTCGGGCTCGGACGGATCGACGAGGCGAGGGCCGTCATCGCGGAGGCGCGGCTGATCCAGCCTGTGCTGCCGCTGGAGAGCTTCGCCCGGCTCGTCGCCTCCGCGCCGCCCGCCGTACGGCAGCGCGTATGGACCAACCTGCGTCTGGCAGGTATCGAGACCCTGCCCGCCGCGTGACGGGCGCTCCCCGGGCTGTTTGTTGTGCGCGACGGCTGGTTCGGATAGGGTGCAGATGGGCCCGCTCCGCGGCCCTGTCCTATCCGCGGCCTCGGCCGCTCCCACCGGTGTGTGAATGGCCGTCAGGCGACGGTCGACCCGCTAACCGGTCCGCAAACGGAGCTTCGTCCACCCACGATGGACTTCCTCAAACCACGGTACATCCCCATGAGCCGCCGCCGGCGCATCTACGAAGGCAAGGCAAAGGTCCTCTACGAAGGGCCGGAGCCGGGAACCCTGATCCAGCACTTCAAGGATGATACCACCGCCTTCGACGCCGAGAAGCATGAAATCATTGACGGAAAGGGTGTCCTGAACAACCGGATCTCGGAATACGTCTTCACGCATCTGAACTCGATAGGTGTCCCGAC
>CAZVMY010000129.1:0-7701 GCA_964628955.1 uncultured Methylocystis sp. | reverse complement strand
GCCGTATCAGGTGCTCGAGGCCCGCGCCTGGGGTGCCGACTGCATCCTCGTCATCATGGCGGCGGTCGACGACGAGATGGCGCGCGAGCTCGCGGATGCGGCGCTTTCGCTCGGCATGGACGTGCTCGCGGAGGTCCACGACAGGACCGAACTCGACCGCGCGCTCATGCTCCCCGACATTGCCATCATTGGCATAAACAACCGCAATCTCAGAAGCTTCGAGACGTCTCTGGAAGTGTCTGAGACGTTGGCGCCGCATGTGCCTCGGGCGCGCATCCTCGTCGGTGAAAGCGGGATCTTCAGCCACGCCGACTGTCTCCGGCTGGGCCGCGTCGGGATTGGCACGTTTCTGGTGGGCGAGAGTCTGATGCGTCAGGACGACGTGACGGCGGCGACCCGCGCGCTGCTCGGCGCGCCGTCGCTGGGCAGGGTCGCATGAGTCGTCTGACCCACCTCGACGATACCGGTACCGCGACGATGGTGGATGTGGGCGACAAGGCCGTCACGAGCCGAACCGCCGTCGCCGAGGGTCACGTGCGCATGGCCGCAGCAACCCTGGCCCTCATTCGCGAACGCGCTGCGCGCAAGGGCGACGTCGTCGGCGTGGCCCGGATCGCCGGCATCATGGCAGCGAAGCGCACGCATGAGTTGATCCCGCTCTGCCACCCGCTGCTGCTGACCAAGGTCGCGGTCGAGATCGTCGAGGACGCCGACCTTCCCGGCCTGCGGGTCAGCGCGACGGCGCGGGTCTCCGGGCAGACCGGCGTCGAGATGGAGGCCCTCACCGCGGTGTCCGTCGCCTGCCTGACGATCTACGACATGGCGAAAGCGGTCGACCGCGGCATGACCATCGGCGGCGTACAGCTGACCGAGAAGACCGGTGGCAAGTCCGGCGATTACCGGGCGGCCGACACCGCACGATGACCGATCTGCTGCCCGTCGACGAGGCGCTGACCCGGATTCTGGGTGCCGTTTCGCCGCTTCCGGGCGAGCCCGTCGCGCTCGAGCACGCCTTCCGCCGGACGCTGGCCGAAGCGGTCGCGGCACGGCGCACGCAACCGCCGTTCGACGTCTCCGCCATGGACGGCTATGCCGTGCGCAGCGCCGATCTCGCGCCGGATGTGCTGCTGACGATCATCGGCGAGAGCCCGGCCGGTCACGCGTTCCGCGGCAAGGTCGGGCCCGGCGAGGCGGTGCGCATCTTCACCGGCGCACCGGTTCCGGACGGAGCCGACACCATCCTGATCCAGGAGAACGCCCGGCCCGAGGGCAGGACGGTCAGAGCGTTGCAGACGGAACCGACCGGCAGGCACATCCGCCGGGCCGGGCTCGACTTCGCCGCGGGCGCCCTGCTTCTCGCGGCGGGCCGCCGGCTGGACGCGCGCGACCTGGCGCTGGCTGCCGCCATGAACCATCCGACGCTGCCCGTTCACCGTCGGCCACGGGTGGCGGTGCTCGCCACCGGCGACGAGCTCGTGCTGCCGGGGAGCCCGGCCCGGGACGACCAGATCGTCGCCTCCAACCATTACGCTGTCGCCGCGCTCGTGGAGGACGCCGGAGGTGAGCCCGTCATCCTCGGCATCGCCGCCGACACGCTGCCCGCGCTGGAAGACGCGATCCGCAAAGCGGCCGCAGGCGACGCCGACGTCCTCGTCACGCTCGGAGGCGCGTCCGTCGGCGAGCACGATCTCGTCCGCTCGGCCCTGCTGAAGGAAGGGCTCGATCTCACCTTCTGGCGGATCGCCATGCGTCCCGGCAAGCCCATGATGTGCGGGCATCTCGGCCCCATGACGGTGCTGGGACTGCCGGGGAACCCGGTGGCGTCGATGATCTGCTCCGAACTGTTCCTGCGTCCGCTGATCCGCAAGCTTTCCGGAGATCCGGCGCCCGATGCCGACCGGACCGAGCCGGCGTTTACGGCGGCCGCGCTCGAGGCAAACGACGTCCGGCAGGACTATGTGCGCGCGCGGATCGTGGGGACACGGGATTTCCTGCCCGTCGTCGAGGCGTTCCCGGTGCAGGACAGCTCGATGATCGCGGTGATGGCCGCCGCAGACTGCCTCGTCCTGCGCACGCCCCATGCGGCACCCGTGGCGAGCGGCGAGTACTGCCGGATCATCCGTCTGCGCGGCTGAGCCGGCTACAAACATGGAGTACTTGCGGAACGTCCGAAGAACAGCTATCAGTTGTTCATGCTTTGTTTGATTCCGGGATCCGGGTCGGCAGGCGAGGCCACAGGACGGTGCGATCACCTGTCCTCAACCGATGACCAGGACGTGGAGGCGGGCGGATGCTCACACGCAAACAGAGTGAATTGCTGCGGTTCATCAACCTGCGTCTGCAGGAGTCCGGCGTTCCTCCCTCGTTCGACGAGATGAAGGACGCGCTCGATCTGAAATCGAAGTCCGGCATCCATCGGCTGATCCTGGCGCTGGAAGAGCGCGGTTTCCTGCGGCGGCTGCCGAACCGGGCGCGGGCGCTCGAAGTGCTGCGGATGCCCGAGGCCGCCTCGCCCACCGCACGCCCGGGACGGCAGCGCTTCAACCCAAGCGTGATCGAGGGCGATCTCGGCAAGGTGCGTCCGGCCGTCGAGGGGCAGGAGATCATCCACTCGGTGGCCGTGCCGGTGATGGGCCGCATCGCCGCGGGCACGCCGATCTCGGCGATCCAGAGCCGCAGTCACACGATCAACCTCTCGCCCGAGTTCCTGTCCAACGGCGAGCATTTCGCGCTGGAGGTCAGGGGTGATTCCATGGTCGAGGCGGGGATCTTCGACGGCGACACCGTCGTGATCCGCAAGCAGGAGAGCGCCGACACCGGCGACATCGTCGTGGCGCTGATCGACGACGAGGAGGCGACGCTGAAACGGCTGCGCCGACGCGGGTCCTCGATCGCGCTCGAGGCGGCCAATCCGGCCTACGAGACGCGCGTGCTCGGGCCCGATCGCGTCCGAATCCAGGGTAAGCTCGTCAGTCTCGTCCGGCGATACTGAAGCCGGCTTTCAATGCGGCTCGAGATCGGCGGCGCCGATGTCGGGTGGCGTGAGGTCGGCGCCGTCCGGTCGGGCCGGGCGTACTTCGGTGGTCGTCGTGGGCGGTGCGGGCGCCGGAGCGACGACAGGGTTTGGAACGGGCGGTGAGGCGGCACCATGCCAGGGTTTCCGCGCATACGCAGGGCGGGCCGGCTCGATCTGCCATCCCGATGTGCGATCGTAGACGGCGAGCGCGCCGGTCGAGGCGAGCGTCGTGCGGTCGACCAGCAGGCCTCCCGCGGCGCATCCCGAAGGTGCACGCAGCGCCGTGATCACGATTGCAGCGCGCCGGCAGTCTTCAGGAAAGGCTGACTCGGCGAAGACGAGGGCCACCGCGCGCCCATCCGGCAGGCGTCCGACGCAGCCGAGAGAATCGCATCGTTGTGCCGCATACAGCGACCGGTCCGACGGCGCTCTCGAATCGCCGTCCGCTGCCAGCCACTGACCGGCCGTGAACGGTGCGATCCGGCGGCCGAGAAAGACGAGCCGGCCGTCGGCACCCCGAAACGCCGCGGCGGCGGCCTGGCGATCGACGATCAGCACCGGTCGCTCGCCGTGGCCGGCGCTGACGAACGCGGCGACGATCGGGACAAGGCCGGCGATGCGCGACCAGCCGGTCCACAAGGCCAGCCAGAGCAGGCCGGCGGTGAACAGCAGGAGCGTGCCGACGGGGAACATCGTGATCGCCCGGCTGGAGCCCTCGATCGACGCGACCCGGGCGGCGACGTCCAGCACCGCGGCTGAGCCCGCGCCCATTGCCCACCAGACGGGCGCATCCAGTCCGAACGGGAGCAGCAGGACGCCGATCACGGCAGCTGGCATCACGATCAGCGAGACGAACGGGATCGCCAGCGCGTTGCCGATCAGGCCGTAAGGATTGAGCCGGTGAAAGTGAAAGGCCGAGTAGGGCGAGGTCGCGAAGGTGGCGATCAGCGTCGTCGCGAGGCTTCCGACGACGGCCAGCCACAGGAGGCGCAGCGCTCGATCGGGCCAGCCGGTCGGACGCGCGACGACGGAGCGTTTTCGCGCGGTCAGGACTTCGTGTCCGGCGATCAGCGCAGCCACCGCGGCAAATGACATCTGGAAGCTCGGACCGAGCAATGCCTCGGGTTCGCGGGCGAGCACGATCAGGGCCGAGATCGCGAGGTTGCGCATCGACAGTGCCGGCCGGTCGAAGAGGATCGCCGCGAGCAGCACCAGCGTCGTGATCAATGACCGTTCCGTTGCGACCTCCGAACCGGAGAAAACGCAATAGGCGGTCGCGCCGGCCATCGCCACCAGCGCGGCGATCTTCTTGATCGGCCGCATGAGGGCGAGGCCCGGCACGAGCGCCAGCGCCGCTCTCGTCATCCAGAAGAAGACGCCCGCCGCGAGCACCATGTGCAGCCCGGAGATCGAGACGATGTGGTAGATCCCTGCGGCGCGCAGTTCGCCGTTGCGCGTCTCGTCGATGAACCCGCGCTTGCCGGTGATCATGGCCGCCGAGAGCGCACCCGCCTGCCCGCCGATCACTCGGATGATCCGGGCGGTGAGATCGTTGCGGGCGTTGTCGACCGCCGCAGCGAGACTCAGGCCGAGTTCCGGAGCGGTCGGTGCCGGCGAGAGCCGGACGGGACCGGACGCGCGGCCGACCGCGCCGATCCGCTTGAAATAGGCGTCGCCGGCGAAATCATAACCGCCCGGCAGCGCCGGCTGCGGCGGCGGCATCAACCATGCCGTGACGCTGACGTGATCGCCCGCCGCCACGTCCGTCACGCTTCGCAGGGTCAGCCGGATCGACCGGGGCGGCAGATCGATCCCGCGCGCCTCCAGCGCAGTGACGCGCAGCACCAGCCGCCCGCCGGCGGGGCCGTGATCGATCCGCTCGACGAACCCGGACACCTTGCCGATCGCGGGCCGGGCGAGAACCGGGGCGGCGACGTCGGCCGTGCGCAGGGCGGCGGCGCCGAACCCGGCCAGGAGCGTGGCAGCGGCCGTCAGCAGCAGGAAAAGGCCCGCCTTCGCCCGGCCAACGAGGGCACAGATGCCAAGCACGGCGGACAGTGCAAGTGGCAGGCCTGCCCCCGGAACGCCGTCAGCCGCGAAGAACAGGAGAATGCCCGCCCCGAACAGCACCGGCAGCCAAAGGAAGAAGCGGCGCGCATCGCGCTGCCGGTCCAGTTCGAACGCGATTGCCGACCGTAGATCGAAACCCGGTACCGGCCAGGCCGGGGCCTGTCCCCACCGAGCCGGGATCGCGGTCGTCGCCGCTCGTCCACGCTCGGGCCGCTGCTGCATCGGCACGCTTAACGCTCCCCCGGGGCCATGCTACACGAGCGCCTCGCCGCCGCCAGTCCGGCTCCTCTTCAACCGCCGAACGCGCCCGGATTCCATCGATGCCCGACGCCGTCGTCACCCGTTTCGCCCCCTCGCCCACCGGCTATCTGCATATTGGCGGCGCGCGGACGGCGCTCTTCAACTGGCTCTACGCCCGTCGCCACGGCGGCCGGATGCTGCTGCGCATCGAGGATACCGATCGCGAACGCTCGACCCCCGAGGCGGTTGAGGCGATCCTCGACGGGCTCGGCTGGCTCGGCCTCGACTGGGACGGCGACGCGATCCGGCAGTTCGAGCGGGCTCCCAAGCATGCGGAGGTAGCGCTGGGCCTCGTGGCCGCCGGCGGCGCGTATTTCTGTTACGCCACGCCGGCCGAGCTCGAGCTGATGCGCGAGGAGGCCAAGGCCGCGGGCCGTCCGATGCGGTACGACGGCCGCTGGCGCGACCGCAACCCCGCCGAGGCGCCGGACGGCGTGCGACCGGTGGTCCGGCTGAAGGCGCCCGTCGACGGCGAGACGGTGGTGGAGGACCTCGTTCAGGGCAAGGTGACCTGGGCCAACAAGGATCTGGACGATCTCGTCCTGCTGCGCTCGGACGGAACGCCGACCTACATGCTCGCCGTCGTCGTCGACGACCACGACATGGGGGTCACGCACGTCATCCGCGGCGACGATCATCTGACGAATGCTGCGCGCCAGACCCAAATCTATCAGGCGCTCGGCTGGAAGGTGCCGGCCATGGCGCATATCCCGCTGATCCATGGGCCCGACGGCGCCAAGCTGTCCAAGCGTCATGGCGCGCTGGGCATCGACGCTTACCGCGCGATGGGCTACCTGCCGGCCGCCCTGAGGAACTATCTCGTGCGGCTCGGCTGGAGTCACGGCGACCAGGAACTCTTCTCGGCCGAGGAGATGACCGCGCTGTTCGACCTGAGGAGCGTCGGCCGCTCACCGGCGCGATTCGACTTCGCCAAGCTGGAAAACCTGAACGGGGTCTACCTGCGCGCGGCTGACGACGAGGCCGTGTTCGACGCGGTGCTCGACCTCCTCCCGCATCTCGCCGGTCGCGAAACGATCAAGGGAGGGCTGGACGAAGCGGGCAAGGCGCGACTGCGGGCGGCGATCCCAGGGCTCAAGGAGCGCGCCAAGACCTTGGTCGAGCTCGTCGACGGGGCGCTGTTCCTGTTCACGGCGCGGCCGATCGAGCTCGACGACCGCGCACGACAGCTGCTCGAGAACGGCGGCCGCGAGCGGCTGACGGCGCTGCTCGAGCCCCTCTCGGAACTCGGCGAGTGGAGCGCTTCCGCGACCGAGGCCGCGCTCCGGGCGGAATCCGAGCGCTCGGGCGTGAAGCTCGGCCAGCTCGCGCAGCCCCTGCGCGCCGCGCTGACCGGCAGCACCACCTCTCCGGGCATTTTCGACGTGCTCGAGGTACTCGGCCGCGAGGAGAGCCTCGCGCGCCTGGCGGACCAGGCCGGGGAGCGCTAGTCCGATCACAAGGTCCGGATCGGCCGGCGGCGAACTTGAAGGGGACCGGTGTATGAGCTAGCACTCGCGTGTTCCGCAGTGCACCATGGCTCCGCAGCCGGCGCCGCCGGTGTCGCTGGCCCACATCCGGGAGGCCGAGCCATGACGATCCACCAGAGCACAATCAAGGTCGGCGAGACCGTCGTGGACCTGCCGGTCAAGGAAGGAACCATCGGCCCCGCCGTGGTCGACATCGGTGCGCTTTACAAGCAGACCGGTATGTTTACCTACGACCCCGGTTTCACGTCTACGGCGAGCTGCGAGTCGCAGATCACCTACATCGACGGCGACGAGGGCGTGCTGCTCTATCGCGGCTACCCGATCGAGCAGCTTGCCGAACACGGCGACTTCCTCGAAACCTGCTATCTCCTGCTCTACGGTGACCTGCCGACGGCGGCGCAGAAGGCCGATTTCGACTATCGGGTGACCCGTCACACGATGGTCCACGAGCAGATGAGCCGCTTCTACCAGGGGTTCCGCCGCGACGCGCACCCCATGGCAACCATGGTCGCCTGCGTAGGCGCGCTATCGGCGTTCTACAACGACTCGACCGACATCTCGGACCCGCAGCAGCGCATGGTCGCTTCCATGCGCATGATCGCGAAGATCCCGACTCTGGCGGCGATGGCCTATAAATATTTTATCGGCCAGCCGTTCGTCTATCCTAAGAACGAGCTGGACTACACATCGAACTTCCTTCGGATGTGCTTCGCAGTTCCCTGCGAGGACTACAAGGTCAATCCGATCATGGCGCGCGCCCTCGACCGGATCTTCATCCTGCATGCCGATCACGAGCAGAACGCCTCGACCTCGACGGTGCGTCTGGCC
>CAZVMY010000128.1:0-7734 GCA_964628955.1 uncultured Methylocystis sp. | reverse complement strand
CCTGAAGGACCGTGCCGACGCGAAAGATGTTGTGGTACGAGCCGATCACGAAGAGCGTGCCGTTGGGCCGCAGAACCCGGCGGCATTCGCCCAGCCAGTCCCGCGTGAACCGGTCATAATCGGCAAAACTCGCGAACTTGTCCCAGTCGTCGTCCACGGCGTCGACGATGCTCGAGTCCGGTCGGGAGAGGACGCCCTCGAGCTGCAGGTTGTACGGCGGGTCGGCGAAGACCAGGTCGACGCAGCCGTCCGGCAGCCGCCGCATCTCCTCGATGCAGTCGCCGACGATGATGCGTGAAGGCGCCCCGGACGAGGCGGAGGAAAGACGACGGGGCCCGCCGACCGATGAAGCCCCGGTACGCTTGACCTGGATCCGGGGCTTCAGGTCGGCGATCCCGGTCCGCGCGATACTCATGACGCACACCGGTTACGCAACTGACGCCTGAAGGATGCGCGGCCACGGTGAAGAGCGGGTTTATGGCTAAATCAGTCGACTGTGCCGTTTCTGAACGGAGCGAAGGACATCCGGTGATGGCGACAGCCGCCCAGCACGGCGATCCGCTCCCTATGGTGAACGGTCGGATAGCCCTTGTGGACCTCGAAACCATAGGCGGGCAGCATGGTGCCGAGGCGGCGCATGAGCCTGTCCCGCGTCACCTTCGCAATGATCGAGGCGGCGGAGACCGCTGGGATCAGGGCGTCGCCGCCGATCACCGCCCGGACGGGGCCGGACAGCCCCGCCGGAACGTCGCGGCCGTCGACGAAAACGTGATCGGGGCTGATCGCAAGCGCCAGCACGGCCCTGCGCATGGCGTCCAGCGTCGCGCCGCGGATGTTCAGCCGGTCGATTTCGGCTGGCGGCAGCAGGACGACCGAGACCGCGGCGCTATGCGCCAGGATGGCCTCGAACAGCGTCTCGCGGGCCGCCTCGTCCAGGGTCTTGCTGTCGGCGATGCCTGCCGGAGCCAGCCCAGGACCGAGCACCACCGCCGCCACGCATACGGGTCCAGCCAGCGGACCACGACCCGCCTCGTCGACGCCGGCAGCCAGCACGGCTCCCGGCAAGACGGCCCGGTTAACGGCGTTTGCTCCCGGGCTTACGAGAATGGTGGAAATCGGCGCGTCTCCATGCCTTTATAGAATTCGCATAGGGCGGCCGCGACCCGGGCGCAACGTGGGCCCGCCGATGCTTCGAGACGGCTTGCGATCCGGGAACCCATGACGTCACGCGAAGAGACACAGCAAAGGGCCGCGAGCCCGGAGGCAAGTGGCGCCGGGCCGGCGGCGATCGTCATGCCGCGGGCTGCCGGCACGATGCCGCGACTGCCCAACGTCGCCTCCCAGCCATTGCCGATGCTGACGCCGGTGGCGCCCGCCGTCCGGCTGACGGCGCCGGGCCAGGAAGCCGCCGCCGCGGCAGAACGACCCATGTTCGAACTCCTCGTTCGCGGGGACGAAGACGTGGTGGGGCTGCTGGCCTACGCCTTGCACGAACAGAACCGACGCGACTGGCTGCTCGCCTATCGGCCATTGGGCCAGGATGGACCGGGCGAGAACGAACTCCGCGCCTATCTCGCAGGCGAGCGGATGCCGCGCAGGCTGGCGGCCTACCGCACACTGGCCGACGAATTGCTCAACCGTCGCGCCCGGACGCCGCCGGCCGCGACCGCGACCGCGCCGCCCGTATCCACTTCATCGAACGCCGCGCAGCGGCCTCCGTCCTATGCCGTCGAGGAGCCGCGTGCCCAACGGCAGGGCTCCCTTCTGGGATACCTGTTCTCCGTGGGGCTGATGCTCGCGGCGATCGCGGTGGTCATCCGGCTGGCGTTTGGTCCCGTGCTCGGCTGGACGCCGTTTCCGGGGCTGCGTCTCTGACGCCCGGTCACAGCAGCGAAAGCTGCTCGCCCGGCAGCACCGGCCGCCGGAACAGGTCGGCCCGCAGCTTCGTCCGGCGCGCGTTGAAGCCGATGCGTTCCGCCGCCATCTCGAAGCGGCGGCCGACCATCCAGGCATACGCCCCGGTCCCGGTCTGGCGCTGCCCCCAGGATGAATCGTAATCCTTGCCGCCGCGGGTCGAGCGCACGAGCGACAGCACGTGCCGCAGCTTGCCGGGCCGGTGGGCCAGCAGCCATTCGCGGAACAGGTCCCGGACTTCGAGCGGAAGCCGCAGCATGACGTAGCCTGCATCGCTGGCTCCCGCGTCGCGGGCGCGCTGCAGGATCGCCTCGATCTCGGCATCGTTCACCGCCGGGATGATCGGTGCGACCAGCACCGTGACCGGGATGCCGGCCGCAGCCAGTTTCGCGATGGTGTCGAGGCGCCGTTCGGGATTAGCGGCGCGCGGTTCGAGATCACGCGCCAGCGACCGGTCGAGCGTCGTGACCGAGATCGCCACTTTCGCCAGGCCCTCCGCCGCCATCGGCGCCAGGATGTCGATGTCGCGGGCGACGAGCGCCGACTTCGTCACGATCCCGACCGGATGGCGGTGTTCGGCGAGAACCTCCAGGACGTTGCGCGTGATGCGGTAGCGGCGCTCGATCGGCTGATAGGGATCGGTGTTGGTGCCGAGCGCCATCGTCCTTGCCTGATAGCCCTCCCGCGCCAGTTCGGCCCGCAGCAGCTCGGCCGCATTCGTCTTGGCGAACAGCCGCGTCTCGAAATCGAGACCGGGCGAGAGGCCGACGAACGCGTGGGTCGGGCGGGCGAAGCAATAGGCGCAACCGTGCTCGCAGCCGCGATAGGCGTTGATCGAACGATCGAACGAGATATCGGGCGAATCGTTGCGGGTGATGATCGTCTTCGCCTTCTCGACCGTCACCTCCGTGCGGAACTCCGGCAAGGTTTCGACACTGCCCCAGCCGTCGTCCACGGTTTCGCGACGGAACGGCTCGAACCGGCCGTCGTCGTTGCCGACGGCGCCGCGGCCGCGCCGCCGGGCGGGATCGATCGCACCGCCGACGAAAGTGCCGCGCAGATCGCCGGCTTCGGGCACCGCGCGCTGGCGCAAGGATGGGCGCAGGGACGTTTGCGTTTGGCCGGACATCGGCGATCTCCGTACAAAATATGAATACAGAACAAATAACGAACATCGCGTTCATGTCAACGCGCGGCGTGCGCTTTCCGTGCTAGGCAGCCGCATGCTCGACGCACTCGTGATCGTCCGCCGTGGCGCCGTTCCCCTAGCCCGCACGCTCGCCAGCCTGGTGCCAGGCGCGGTCGAGGGCGACCTCCGGCGCGTCGCGGTGATCGCGGATCTGGCCGGGCCGGACATCCTGGACGTGATCGAGGCCGCCGGTTGCGAGGCGATCGGTGGAGTACCCGATCGGACCTCGCTCCAGCGCGCGGAAGCGATTCTGACCGGACCGTGGCTGATCCTGGCGGACGACGGGACCGTGCTGCCGCCCGGCTGGCCGGCAGCCCTCCGTCAGCGTCTCGCCGTTGCCGAGCCCGACGGCCGGTCCGCCGTCCGCTTCCTGCCGCCGGGCGCCGGAGGCGCCTGGTCGCGGCGTTGGCAGGGGCTTCGAGGTCACGTGCGGGTGGGCGACGGCCTCGTGGTGCCAAAGGCCGCGCTGCGCCAGTTCGACGCAGCCGCAGGCCTCGTGCGCGGCATCCGGGCGTTGACCATCTGCTGAACGTCAAAGATCACGCGCCGTGCGCGAAAACGTGAGCAGATGACGGTCCGGGCGAGGCTGCGGCGCAGCCCGATCGTTTACATCTTTCGGGTCAGGGTGGCGCATGGTCACGCGACGCAGGATGATGGTCGGCACGTCCGCCGTGTGGGTCACGGCGGGAGCAGCCGTGGCAGGAGGTCTGGTCATGCAACAGGCAGGTTCGTCGACGGACGCCGGGCAGGACACCCGGTTCGAATTCTCCCTTCCCGATGCCGAATGGCGGCGCCGGCTGACGGCCGATCAGTATCACGTGCTGCGCAAGCACGGCACCGAGCGCGCGGGCACGAGCCCGCTCGATCGCGAGAAGCGGGCGGGCGTCTTCCACTGCGCGGGTTGCGACCTGCCGCTGTTCGAGAGCGAGAAGAAATACGATTCCCGGACCGGCTGGCCGAGCTTCTGGCAGCCGCTGCCCGACGCGGTGGGCACGTCCATCGACAAGTCGTGGTTCAGCACCCGCACCGAGGTTCATTGCCGCCGCTGTGGTGGTCATCTCGGCCACGTGTTCAACGACGGGCCGCGGCCGACGGGATTGCGCTACTGCATGAACGGCGTCGCGATGAGCTTCGTCCCGAAGCCCGGTGCCGTCCATGGCTGAGCGTCCCGACCGAAGGTCGATCGTGGGCGCCGCCGCTTTCGTGGCGCTGGCCGGCCTCGCGGACCTCGCCCTTGCGCAGGAGCGTCCGACCGCCACGGCCACGTTCGCCGGCGGCTGTTTCTGGTGCATGGAGACCGACTTCGACAAGGTAGCTGGCGTCGTCTCGACGACGTCGGGCTACACGGGCGGGACCGTCGCGAACCCGAGCTACAAGGCGGTTTCCGCAGGTGGCAGCGGCCATCTCGAAGCGGTCCAGATCGTCTATGATCCGTCGGTCATCACCTATCAGCGCCTGCTGGACGTGTTCTGGCGCAACATCGATCCGACCGACGCCGGCGGGCAGTTCTGCGATCGTGGCGAGTCCTACCGATCCGCCATCTTCACGGCCAATGCGGCCGAGGCGGCGGCTGCCAATGCCTCACGGGCAGAGCTCGCCAAGTCGAAACGCCTTGGAGGCCCGATCGCCACCGAAATCAGGCCCGCCGGCGCGTTCTATCCGGCCGAGACCTACCACCAGGATTTCGCGAAGCGGAACCCGGTGAAGTACTCGTTCTACCGCTACCGCTGCGGCAGGGATGCCCGCCTGAAGTCGATATGGGGCGAGGAAGCCAACTGGCACGGCACCTGAAACCGGTCAGAGCGTCGCGCCCTGCGCCTTGGGGCGTCGCAGATGTTCGTCGAGCCGCGGCATGATCTCCACGAAGTTGCACGGCTTGTGCCGGTAATCGAGCTGGTGTGCGAGAATGCCGTCCCAGGCATCGCGGCACGCGCCCGGCGAACCTGGGACGCAGAAGACGTAGGTTCCGCCGATCACCCCGGCAGTCGCCCGCGATTGCAGCGTCGACGTCGCGATCTTCTGAAACGAGAGCATGTGGAAGACGGTCGAGAACCCTTCCATGCGCTTGTCGAACAGCGGCTCGATCGCCTCGGGAGTCACGTCGCGGCCGGTGAAACCGGTGCCGCCGGTCGTGATCACCACGTCGACGGCCGAATTCGCGACCCAGGTCATGACGGCGGCCCGGATCGCCGCGATCTCGTCGGGAACGATGGCGCGGCCACCGGGCCGGTGACCCGCCGCGGTCAGCCGCTCGACGAGCAGGTCGCCGGATCGATCGTCCGTCATCGTCCTGGTATCCGACACGGTCAGGATCGCGATCGAGAGAGGCACGAACTGCCGTCCGTCATCGATACCCGTCATCGATCCCTCCAGCGTCAAGACCGCCAAATGGCGTGACGCGATCCCGAACGCAAGCCTTGTCGCGAGCACTCACCACGCCGCAGGCCGGGGACCTTCATCACTCGGCAAGCATGCGCGGAGGAAAGGTCCGGAGGGACACATCCGGCCGGGTCGGTTTCACCGCCCGTTAAGGCACCGGCTCGACTGTCGGGGCGGACTACGGGAGGGGAACGCCCCATGCTGCTCGAGCTCGACGCTCTGGCCCGCGACGGCGCGCGGGTCGACCTCGCCGAGGTTCTCCGAAGCCTGTGTCGCTGGCTCGTCTCGGTGCCGCAGACGCGGCGCGAGGACGCGGCGCCGATGCTCGACGATCTGATGACGATGCTGGCCTCCAGCCTCGACCAGCCCGATCTCAAGGGCCTGTCGACCGGCCTCGCAGACGTTCGAAGGCTGCGGCTCCTGCCCCGTTTCCTGGCCACCATCGAGGGCCGGCAGCGCGCACCTGCCAGGTCGGCCCAAGGCAAGGCGGCGGCGGCGCGCGATCCCGATGGGCCCGTCGAGCGCGCGCGCCGCGCGAGCGAGGCGGAGCTGATGGCGTTGGCGCACGACCCGGCACTTCCCGAGGCCTTGACCAACGTGATCGTCTCGCGCGGCTCACGCGCGGTACTGCACGCGGTCGCCCGCAATCACGGCGCGGTGTTCGCGCGGTCGAGCCTGACCACGCTCGTCGAGCTGGCACCGAGCGACAAGGGCCTGAAGGATGCGCTGGTGTCCCGCTCCGATCTGCCGGAGCCAATCGTCGAGCGCCTGATCCCGTTCCTGAACGAAGCCTCGAAGGCCCGGCTGCTGACCAATGGCGCCCCGCTCACGCGCGCTGCCGCCGAGCGCGAGATCGATGCCGCGAAGGCAGAGCTGGTGCATGCCTATCGCGAGGGCCAGACGCCGCTCGGCGTCGACAGCTATCTCGCCATGGTCGACGCCGGCACCAAAACCTACGCCGATGCGGTCTCGGAACTGACGCGGGAGCTGCGGCTGCCGGAACTCGCGGTCTTCCTGGCGACACGGCTCGACGCCGACGTGGCGACGGTGCTGAACGTGCTGTTCGGACGTCTCGACCATGCGGTCGCCGTGCTGATGCGGGCAGCCGGCAACGACGAGTCTGCCGTCGTCATGGTCATGGACATGCGGCGACGCTGCGGCCTTCGCGAGGCACGCGAGACCCGCAACGCCCGCGCGACGTTCCAGCGCTACGCTCCCGACGAGGCACGCCGGCTCGTCGGGCAGTTCCAGGCGGTGCTGGAGGAGCGCAATCCCGCTGCTTCCAAGGGGGAAGCCTGCGCAAGCGAGGCCGCGCCTCCAGAAGCCCCTGCCGCCGATCTCGCCGCCTGATCGATCGGCTCAGTAGGTTCGCTGCGCGAAGGTGTTGCATTCGGCCATGCGGCCGCTGCGGAAGCCGCGCATGAACCAGCCGACACGCTGCTGCGACGTGCCATGCGTGAAGGTTTCCTGCTGAACCGGACGGCCGCTGCCCCGTTGCAGGTTGTCGTCGCCGATGGCGCTCGCGGTCCGCATCGCCTGCTCGGCTTCGCCGGGAGCCAACCGGTCGCGGTTGTAATAGCCCCAGACACCGGCGAGGCAATCCGCCATCAGCTCGACCCGGACGGACAGCTCGTTCGCTTCCTTGCGACCCACGCGCTGCTTCAATTCGTTGACGCGGTCGAGGATACCGAGCTGATGCTCGATGTGGTGGCCGACCTCGTGCGCGATCACATAACCGTAGGCGAACTGCCCGCCGCCGCCCAGACGACGCTGCATCTCGCGGAAGAAGCCGTTGTCGAGATAGACCGTCTGGTCGAGCGGGCAATAGAACGGCCCCATCGCGGACTGGCCGGTCCCGCAGCGGGTCGGTGTAGCCTGCGTGAACGAGACGAGCCGGGGCGGACGATAGGGCTGCCCTTCCGCCTGCGGATTGATCGCACCGGCCTGACGGGGAAACTCGCGTTCCCAGACGATCTCCGTCGTGCGCAGAACCCGGTTCACGAAGGTCTGAAGCTCGTCCTCGGCCGGTCCACGGCGGCCCTGCACGCTCGCCTGCTGCTGCCGGCCGCCGGTCAGCACCTCCGCGCCACCGATCAGCAGACGGGGGTCGATGCCGAGAATGTTGCCCAGCAACGTGAGGCCGATGACGGCGCCCACACCGAGCCCGCCCGTACGGACGAGACCACCCATCCCGCGGCGGTCTTCGACATTGGCCGATTGTTCGATGTCGTCGAGGCGCATCGCCCGGTCTC
>CAZVMY010000127.1:0-7745 GCA_964628955.1 uncultured Methylocystis sp. | reverse complement strand
GGTGAAACAATGGCCGATTACCACAACGATAGTCCAATCGAGAAATTTGAAGATGATCGCTACGGCGTAACTCCGTTTGCAAAGGCTCTCGCGAAAAGCCTCATCAATATAGATTCTCCGGTTGGAACGACAATTGCGCTGAATGGGCCATGGGGATCTGGAAAGAGCAGCGCGGTGAATCTTATCCGACGGGAGCTCAAAAACCTGGGTGATGAAAAACTTGTCGTGAGCGACTTCAAGTGCTGGTGGTACCGAGGAGAAGAAGCGCTTGCCCTAGCGTTTCTTCAAGAGCTGCATTCGACACTGAAGGATAGTCTCGGCGACAAGGTCAAAGACCTGATACCATCATTGACGCAAAGATTGCTTCAAGCGGGGCCGATCATTGGAACAGCCGTATCTTTGGCGAGTGGGAGCCCTTGGGCGGCGTTGATTCCCGGCGCGTCAAAATTCATGAGTGCGTTTTTCCCTGATGGGAAAACCGTAGAAAAGACATTCAAAAAGTTGTCGAAAGTGCTTGAAAAGGAAAAAAGGCGATTCTTAATTATAATTGATGACATTGATCGCCTTAGTCCGGAGGAAGCTATTGCGGTATTTCGACTAATTAAGTCGATCGGGCAATTACCAAATGTGATGTACTTACTCGTATTCGATCGACTGCTTGCGGATAGAGCTGTCGAAGTACGGTATCCGTCCGAGGGGCCGCACTTTTTGGAAAAGATAATTCAAGCAAGTTTTGAACTTCCTGCGCCGATGCAAACTGATCTAAATAACGCTGTCCTATCTTCATTGGAGCGAGTTTGCGGTTCGCCAGATCAATCTCAGATCAGACGGATCATGAATGTTTTTTACGACGTTGTGGCCCCTTACATTACTTCACCGCGTCATGTTGCCCGCTTCCAGAACGCCATTAGCGTGACATGGCCAGCGATCTCCAACGAGGTCAGCGTGGCTGACTTCATGGCTTTGGAAACGCTTCGGCTCTATGAGCCGACCCTTTTCAAAGCGATCCGCGCTGGCAAGGCTGTGGTTTGCGGTACGCGTCAGCAGGGTGATCGTGACCAGCGTGACGAACGCCGTCTAGAATCATTTCTTCATGAGGTTCCCGAAAGCCGACGTGAGATTGCCAAACTGGCATTGCTCCGACTGTTCCCGCGATTGGAATCGATGGGATACGGTGACGGTTTTCGGCAGCAGTGGGATTCGGAGCGACGCGTATGCATAGAGAGCCACTTCGATACTTACTTCCGTCTGTCCTTGAGCGATGAAACGCTTCCGTTAGAAAAAATTAAGGATTTGATTGCTCGCGCGAATGATCGGGACTTTGTGCAAGCGACAATGCGAAGTGCTGCGCAATCGGAGCGTCGGACTGGTAGTTCAATGATTCCAATATATTTGGATGCATTGAACACTCATGCCCTAAGCGTCAGTAAAGAGAATGTTGAGCCACTACTCAGTGCTCTGTTCCAAATCCACGATGAGATCGATCTAAAAAAAGATGCGGATCGCGGTTTCATGGGTATGGCGAACACAAGCCTTCGCTTTCACTGGCTCATCCGCCGTCTGACCGGTGACCGTTTTTCGATTGCCGAACGGAGCGTGATGTACAAGACGGCCATCGCCTCCGCCTCTGTGGGTTGGTTGGTCGATTTCGTAAGCTCCGCGAGGGGCGACTACCGTGAGCGCGAGGGACAGCAAAGACGGGAAGAAGATTGCTTGGTCAGCCAGGAAATGGCGGATGAACTAACGACGTTCGCCCTCAACGCTATTCGATCAGCCGCAGCCGATATGTCTCTGCTAAAACATCAAGACCCGATATATTTGCTTTACCGGTGGCGAGATTTTCTGAACAACGATCCTTCAGAAGTCCAAAAATGGACAGACGGTCTGCTCTCGAATCCAGAAGCGTTGATCGTGCTTGCGCGCGGGCTCACCAGTCAATCATGGTCGATGGGAATGGGGGGATTTGGCGCTCTTGGCGATCGTGTGTCGATGCCAACCACTGTTGCGCAGATTGGTGACAAGACGGACATCCTGAACGTACAGGCATTCCGCAAGGCACTCGAAAGGCTTGTGACTGATGGAACCATCGACGGCGCTTCGCTGGCTACAGTCAAGGAGTTCCTCGAAGCCTGGGACAGAAAGCAAAGCGGGCGAGAGGAATGAACCTTTCGGAGCAGAAGCTTCGATAGGGGATCGTCGAGCAGATGGGCGTAGCTTGCTTTCTTAGCCTGACAGGCGGAAGCAACGACTATTTCACGCTCCCGGCGCAGAGGACGAGCCGTTCGGTGATCATCGCGCCGAACCTTACCACAGCGCCGTCGTCGAAGCCCGGCTGCGAGAGCGCCGCAACAATTGCAGGAATCTGCGCGCCAACGCGTTCGCACATGTCGGTCACCCGTCTTCGGATCAGCGGCAAGCCGAGACCCGCGTCGGCGGCGAATGCGGTCCAGCCCTTGGCATCCAGTTCCGCAAGCGTCGCGCGCTTTCCGATCTTCATGGCGAACTTTGCCGAGAGATCGGGATAGGCGACGGTTGCCAGCAAGTCATAGAGCGGGGCGAGGCGTGGGCCTTCGTCGCCGTAGAGGATCGAGAAGTTCTTTCCGTGCGCATCGGCGTTTCCGGCGATTGCATTGAAGATCACCGCATCAAGCAGCTTCAGGACATCGACAGCGGGCCTCACCGCGATACGGCGGAGGAGCTCAAAGCAATCCTTAAAGGTCGGCCCGCCCTCGCTGGCGTATTTGGTCTCCGGCGGCACGCCGAGCGCCTGGCAGAAATCCTCCTGATGAATTCGGCGCACCAGTCCATCGTCGCCGATGGCGCGGTCATAGCGCTGGACGAGCAGAAACGTTCGATCCTGAACGATGCGCGGTTCGACCGGCGCGACATCGAGGCCGATTGCGGCGGCGAGGCGCATCACGAAAGCCTCGTTCTCGGTCGTGGCCTTAAAGCGCGATATCGGCGGTTTCAGAATATGAGTGGTCGGCTGATCCGGCTCGGGCAACGCCACCGCCCCGTGCACCAGAACCACCGGCACCTTCGATTGCGCGCCAGCGAGCGAGAGGCGCAGGCCTTCCTCGCCTGCGAGTAGCGGGCGGATGGGCAGCGCATCCAGCACCCGGATCAAGCCTTCATCGTCAAGCGGGGTTGGCCGCTGATCAGGTGCGGGTTTGGCGGGTGCTTCACCCGGCGGCAGAAGCTGGAGCGCGCCCGCGACATCGCCGCCGAGGCGGTCGAGAAGGGCGAAATCATTCGCACGCGAAACGCCGAGTGCTTGCGCCGCGGCGTCGCGCTGGCTTTCTTCCGGCAAGAGTCCGCCGAAGAACGGACGGCATTCGCGACGGCTGAAGGGCTCCGCTCGCTTCGGCAGCGAAGCCGACAAGGGCAGCGCGTTCACATCGTTGAGCCATTCCGGCGCATAGGCAAAGCCCAGTTCGCCATGCTGGTTCTGCGTCAGTTGGCCCACAAGGCACCCGTCCCACCATATATCCAGGGTGCGCATCATGCCTTGCGCGCTCCTTTGGGTTCCGGAGGCGGCGTGATATCAAGCGAGCATCCAAGCGCGGCCAGAACCTGAAGCGTCTTGCCGATTTGCGCGGTCGGCTTGCCCGCTTCGAGATCGACGATAAAGCGCAGGCCGACGCCTGCCGCGCCCGCAAGTTCGTCCTGCCGCAGGCCAGCGGCCTTTCGGGTCGTTCGAACAATGTCGCCGATCTCGGCGGTGGTGAGGGTGCGTCTTGCCATGATATTTACCGAACGGGAAATTATCATGCATTCCTGAAAAATGTCTATAAGAATTTCCCGCTCGGGAAAATAGGCGCCTGGAAGTGGCGTCATCCACCGAAAATATCCCGCTCGGGACATTGCTGCTTCAAGCAGCCGCTTCGGCCTGAACCAGCATTGGCTTCGCCCCGCAGCATATCGCCGACCTGTTCGAGCCCGGCGCGAAGCGGATCGTCGAGCAGGTGGGCATAGCGCTGCGTGGTCTGAACCTGCGTGTGGCCGAGGAGCTTGCCGATCATCGGCAGCGTCATGCCGCCCGAAACGAGCAGCGACGCAAACGTGTGGCGCAGATCATGTATGCGGACGGCTGGCAGTTCGGCCTTCGTCCGGACATCTTCCCAGAACCGCTTGATGTCCTGAAGCGGCTTGCCTTCGGCATCGCCCGGAAACACCCATTCGCAATCTTCGGGCAAGCGCAGCCGGATCGTGCGCAGCAGCGCGGCGGCGGAAGCGCTGATTGGCGCGCGATGCAGGCGGCGCTGCTTCGTGGTGGCCGCGGGTTTGATCCAGACGGCGCTGTCGAGATCGAACTGGTCCCAACGTGCGCCCAGCACTTCGCCGCGTCGCGCGCCGGTCAGCAGGATCAGGCGCACCGCATCGGCGGCGCGCCGGTTCGGATGGGCATCGAGCGCGGCGGACAGCCGACCGATTTCATCGGTTGAGAGATAGCGGTCCCTAGGCGCTTCTGCGTTACGGGCAAAACCGGCGGCGGGGTTGTCGGCGCGGATGCGCCAGCGGATCGCGAGGTTGAACATCTTGCGCAGGATTTCGCCGACGCGGTTCGCCCGCACCGGCGTCGGCTTGCGGCCTCGTTTCCCCGGGGTGCCACCAGCGATCTGACGCAGAAGCCGATCGACATCATCGGGCTGGATCTCCGCCGCCCTGCCCGCTCAGCCGAAATGCCGACGCCAGCATCATCCCGCCGGTCAGGATCGCCCAGATGGCGGTCACGAGGACGAAGGCAAGGATGGCACCTACGGGAAAGACAAAGGCGATGATGGCCATCACGAGGTTCAGCACGCCTTCCGCGAGCAGCCAGCCCCAGCGTTCGCCACCGCGTGCGGCCCGGACGGCGCTCACGATCCCGAAGCCGCCATCGACGAACAGATAGGCCGAAAAGAGGATCGCGAGGGACAGGAGGGCCGCGCCGGGCAGCACGACCGCGATCAGCCCGAACACGATCGCGGCGACGCCGCGCCCGGCGAGCGCCCACCAGTTCCGGGACAGCTGATCGGGTGACGGTCTTGCCGGGGAGGCGCCGGTGTCGGCTCCGGGCGGTGCGGACGAGACGGCGTCGGCGCGTGGCGGGTCGGAAGCGTCGGTCATGACTATGCCTCGCACTGGAGCGGCAGGGTCATTCTCGCGAGACCGGGGCTGCAGCCCCGGCCGGTGTCCTGACATGCCGTCAAGGGGAATACGCCGTCGGGTGAAGTCGCCGCCTGACGGTCGGCGCCGTCACGCAGCCTGACGCATGAGCGTTTCGCCACACTGGTCGAGCAGGCGGTCGGCCTCCTCTTCCTCCTTCAGGTTCAGCTGGATCAGTTCTTCCGCGTCGGGCATCGACAGCCGCCGGGCGAGCGTTTTGAGCGAGTGGTAACGGGCGATCTCGTAGTGCTCGACCGCCTTTCCGGAGCTGACCAGGCCGACGTCGAGACCCTCGCGCCCCTTGAACTCCTCCATGACCTCCTTGCCTTCTTCGATGATGCCCTGAATGGCCTCGCATTGTTCGCCCTGGGCGCGCTTGCCGATGATCTGGAACACCTGTTCCAGCCGTTCGATCTGGCCGGAGGTTTGCTCGCGGTGGGCTTCGAACGCCTCGCGGAGTTCCTCGTTCTTGGCAGCCTTCACCATCTTGGGCAGGGCTCTGAGGATCTGCTTTTCGGCGTAATAGATGTCCTTGAGCCCCATCAGGAAGAGATCGTTCAGATCCTTCTGAAGGTTCTCCGATAGGCCGTTCTCCATGGCGTCGGACTCGTCCCTTTCCGATCGGGCCGAACGACTGGCGGATTTGCTCTGCGCCTGTGGCATTGGTCTGCTCCTCGGGCTTTCTGGTTGAAGCGGGGCGACCGGGGCGCCGCCCGCCCGGAGTGTCAACCAGCGGTCGACGGGTAAGTTCCCCGTAGGATCAGGCCAGGAACGAAGCCGCGTCGGCGCGCGTTTTTAGCGGCGGCCGGATGACCGGAGCGTCTCCGGTCAACCGGTCATCACCTCGGATCTGGAGCGCGCCCGTCCTCGAACCGCCTATGTGCTTCAAGGGAACATGCCAGCCTCCATGGCGTTGGCCTCCCTGACGAGAATGGTCAGCGGCGGCGCCCTGTCGGACACTGGCGCATGGCCGCCGGACCGAAGGAGCGGATCGACCTGCTCGCACCAACCATGGGAGCAGGCATGGACAGACCACTGACGGGGCCGATGCGCGGCGCCACCTTCCGCAGCTTCTTTCAGGGCGGGTTCGAATGCTCGACCCACAGAAGGCTGGACGGGCGGCGCCTCGACATCACCGCGGCCACCCGCCACGACGTACTGGCGGAAGACGATTACCGGCTCGTCACGTCACACGGGCTGCGGACCGTTCGCGACGGCATGCGGTGGCATCTGATCGGTAGCGAACCAGGCCGGTTCGACTGGTCGAGCCTTCTGCCCATGGTCAGGGCTGCCGAACGCAGCGGCACCGAGGTCATCTGGGACCTGCTGCACTACGGCTGGCCGGACCACCTGGATATCTGGTCTCCAGCGTTCGTCGACGGCTTCGCTGCCTTCGCGCGAGCCGCCGCCCGGCTGCTGCGGGACGAGAGCGACAGGATCCCGTTCTACGTCCCCATCAACGAAATCTCCTTCCTCGCCTGGGGCGGGGGCGATATGGGGCTGTTCAATCCGGCCACCCGCGGACGCGGCGAGGAACTCAAGCGCCAGCTCGCCCGCGCGACGATCGCGGCGATCGACGCCGTGCGCGACGTCGATCCGCGGGCGCGTTTCGTTCAGGTCGAGCCGGCGATCCGGGTCATTCCCGATCCGCAGCGGCCTGAGAGCATTCCGCTGGCGGCTCATCACAACGAGGCGCAGTTTCACGCCTGGGACATGGTCGCCGGACGCATCGCCCCGGAACTCGGCGGCAGCGAGACCCATCTCGATCTGATCGGTGTCAACTACTACTGCCATAATCAGTGGCGTCACGGCGGCGGACCGATCCCCTGGGACGGTTCCGACCCGGATTACCTGCCGTTCGTCCAGCTGCTCGAGAGCAATTTCGCGCGCTATGCCCGGCCGATCCTGATCGCGGAGACCGGCATCGAGGCCGAACTTCGGCCGTTCTGGTTCCGCTCCGTCTGTGATGAGGTGGCGGCGGCGATCCGGCGCGCAGTGCCGATCGAGGGCATCTGCCTTTACCCGGTGATGAACCATCCGGGCTGGGCCGACGAGCGACACTGTCCCAACGGCCTCGTCGACTACTCGCGCGAGGATTTCAGCCGCTCCGTCTACGAGCCTCTGGCGGCCGAGATCGCCCGGCAGCGCGCACGCTTCCAGTCCTTGGGCGTGACCACCGGATGAGTTCCCGACGTGGCGATCGCTGCTCACAGCGCCGATCGCGGCCAAACGACCGTTCCGTTCGCCATAATCGCGCGGCTGGTCCGGGCGCTCAGGCCTGATCGGGGTCGAGCGTCCCTTACTGTTCGCCCATCTCGTGAGGCGAACCGGATTTCGACGGCGCCATCTTGGCGCCGGGCTGCACGGTCATCCCCGCTTCGGCGTCGACGTCGATCCGAGCATCGGCTGCATTCGTCCGCGCTGCGAACACGTCATCCGTTCCGTCGGGCCGAACCGGGGTCGAGATGCCGTTCGATCTCGTCGGCGGCCTTCAGAAGAGCCTTGGGCAGCGCGCCCTGACCGACGTGCAACTGCTCGATGTCGGCCCTGTGCATCACCGCCCCCCGGCCGAGTGCGGCAATCCAGTCCCGGTCGGG